>CAZCDO010000133.1:0-11510 GCA_964497135.1 uncultured Verrucomicrobiota bacterium | reverse complement strand
TGCGCATCATTCGTCCAGACACCGGGAGCGACATAACGACCCGCGACGCTCAACACATGAAAATCCCCGTTGGTGGAATCGGCAAAAAGCGGGTTGACGTAAAAACTGTGCAGATCCTGACCTCCGGCGGTGTTCCCCCCGTGCGTCGGATACAGATCGTTATAGTCCCCTTGGTAGGATCCTCCCGATTGGAAGATGCAACTGAGCCCATTAGTGGACACGACAATGCAGTCATAGAGTCCGATATAGCTATCCCACATATAGATCTGGCGATTGGCATTTCCGGCAATCGTGCAATTTCTCAGGATGTCGCGCTGGGGGCTGTAATAACTCCCGAAACTGAACCCATACCCCCCGTTGCGGGTCACCAAACAGTTCTGAAACAGGGCCGCCCCACCCCCTTCCATGCCGTTCCCCCCACAGCCCCAAACTTCCGTCCGATACAGAATCGCTTTCCATCCCACACCGACGCCGGATCCGGCGCACTGGCTGACCACCACCTGCGATAACATCACGTTCGAGGAGGCGATCGAAATTCCCGTGTAGCCGTTCGTCACGGTCACATCGGCGACCTTGACGAAGGGGACCTGAATCGAAAGAACCGTCGCACCGGAAACCCGCGAGGGATGAGTCAGAACGGTTCCACCCGCCGCCCGGTTGGTACTCCCCTGGATCGTGACATAATCGCCGGTCGATCCGGCATCGTTCCCTGAAACGACAACCCCATTGGTGGACCGATACCAACCGGTATCCGCGTAAATGACATCGCCCGGCCCCAAGTCGTAGGCATCCAGCACCTCCTGAATGGTTGCCTTGGGCGCATCCGGCGTAAGGCCATCCTGGGCCGTGTTGCCGGGCTCCGTACAGTAAACATCCCCGGCGAGGTTCGTATCGTTGACGTAATAGTCCCGATATGTGACGGGAATGAAGTTGCTCTTGAGCACCCGAAAAACCTGCCCGGCCCCGTTACTGACGACCAATGCAACCGAATAGATCCCCCCCTGGTCATACAAATTGGTCACAACGCGCAAAGAGGTCCCCTCCTGCTCGAAAACCCCGTCGTTGTTGAAGTCCCACCAGAAATAACTGCCAGCAACAAACGCCACCTTGGACGTCGCCGTAAAAACCACCGTCAGCGGTTCTTTGCCCGTGGATGGATTGGCGGAAATATTCAGCGGTGTGACGTGGATGTAATCGGTCCGCGTCGTCGTCGCCACCTCGCCATCGACATTGCTCACCGTCAAAGAAACCGCATAGTCGCCCCGCTCCCCATAAAAATTGGTGACCACCCGGCACGCGAAGCCTTGACGGTCGATGCCGCCGTCGTTGGTAAAGTCCCAGGCATACCAAACGCCCTGGGTCACCGAACCGGCCACTTGCGCGGAAAACACACACCGTAAGGACGCATCGCCAACCACCACGTCGGACGTGAAACTGCAGCGCAGAAGATCGCGCCAGGCCACATTGATGCAATTGGTTCGAACCACCGATTGCACCTCGCCGTCGGCATTGCTGACGGTCAATCCGACGGAATAGCGCCCCGTGTCGGCAAACACATGGGTGACCACTGAGCTGCTCTCCCCGCCGGCGTCCACGATGCCATCGTTCTGAAAATCCCAGGCGTAAAACGGGCTGGTCATATTGGCCAGAGTTAGGTTTGCGGTGAAGACGACCGGAAGGGGTTGGAGACCCTGTGCGGGCTCGGCGACAAAGCCCGCGGGCTGAACCTCGTACGCGCCCATATCGACCTTGCCCTCAACCAGCCGCGGGTGTCCATCCAAATCCTGCGATCCGGTCATCCAACTCGAATTAGAGCCCGTATTCATGCAAGGCGAACCGTCCCGCAACCGAAAGTCGCCGGTTGCCGGGCTGATGAAGTTTGGGGCATTCGTAATGCACCCGGAGGCCGTCAAGCCCGGACTGCAACTATGGGACCACGTGCCGCCAGCCCAATCGAAGAAATCGGGAAAGCTTTTGCCTGCGGTATTGCTGACGACAATCGAATTAACCATTTTGCCTGAACTCATGAGCAAACCGCCGCCTTGCCAGGATGCCGTGTTCTCCACAATCGTACAACATTCCACTGTTCCGCCATGCCACGTACAGACCCCGGCCCCGCTGTGCCCAGAATTCCGACGGACCAGACAATTTAAAAGCGTTCCGCCGTAATAGAGATAAACGCCCCCCCCACTCTCGTCATTTATGGTGGCGGTATTGCTGACAATCACGCAGTTCCGGACCGTTCCCCCGTAATAGAGATAGGCGCCGCCGCCATAGTCCGCCCGTCCGTGAGTGAGGGTAAAGCCATCGACGACCGCCGGCGAGTTTTGCACGTAAACACACCTCACGGCATCCCGGCCATCCAACACGGTGACGGCTGCTCCATTCACACTGCGGAGAATAATCGCATTGGTCAGCAGGATCTGGGTCGGAAGGGAATAGACGCCATTGCTCACCCACACCGTCTCGCCATTGGTCGCCACATTGACGGCATCCATGATATTGGTGGCGGCATCCTCCCACGTCACGAAAGGCGTGTGATGCGCGCCATTGGTGGACACAAAATGCGTCCCGGCCAAACAGGGCCAACTCCCAAGCATCAGAAGGGTGAATATCGCAAGGCGAGTGAAACCAATAGAAGCCCGATCCGCGCACGTCTCCATGAAATTATGCATAGCCGAGGAGCCCTCCTCATTTGAATCGTATTCCTTTCAATGAGGCAGTCAATATTAATTACTTAAATATTTAAGGCTTCTTCACGGTGATCCGATAGAAGGTCTGATCGACTTCCTGCACAATATCCGTGTGCACGTTCATCGGCGGAAACGCGGGAATATTACTCGCGATGGACTCAAACCCGGGCGACACGAGGTTGGTGGCGCGATCCACTCCATAGAGCCGGTTGGAGACGCTGGGCCAGGCGATCACGAAGGTGGAGGAATCCGGACCGGGCAAATTGGTAACCGTCAGAAGCGATGCGCGATTGGTCGGATCGGTGCCGGCGATGTGTTCCTGCCACGCGGACATTCCGTCCAGATCGCTATCGCTGATTTCAGCGACATCGAAATCGGCTCCATCATTGGTCAGCCCATACTGCGCCAGCCACCATTCCGGCGTGTTTTGGGCGGCCAGCTTTTCAGCAAAGACCGCCTGGATACGGTACGCCTGATTCAGGGTCAGGGAAAGCGGGTTGCTCGCTGAATTAAGGGTGCCCGTCCACGTCTCGAAGCGGTAATAGTCGCCGGGTTGAGCCGTGACATTGGTGCTCGACTCGCTGTCCATCCAATCGCTGGGAGGAGTCACGTCCCCCGGCCCGAATGCCGAGACGTCCATCCAGTATTGCGTCTTCCACTGCCACGTCAGGTTCGCGTTGTTGGTGACGGTCATCACCAAACGGTTGGTCAAGCCACTCACCGGTTCGTTGCCGGTCATGGCCCAGCCGGTGCACACGTACTGCGTCCAACCCCGGGTGTCGGGGGATAGGACCGAGTTGGAGGTAACGGTTTTGTAGGCGTTCAGGGTGACCCCGGACGGCGGGGTCGGCAGACCCCAGGCCGAATTCACCTCCAAGCCGCAGGGATCATGGCCCACCAGGGTCAGGACAGCCGATGAGAAGGTTTCAGCCAGACCGCCGGTCGGAGAATTCCATACGGTCAATAGCACTGTTTTATTCCCGGCCATTCCCTCATTGAGAAGCGGAACCATAAAAGAGTTAGTTGTGGAGCCGGCCGCCAGCACGACCGTCCCGCTGATGGCCGTGTAATCGACGCCGTCCCCGGCGGTACCGTTGCTGGCGGCATAATGCGCGATGATATCGCTTTGTCCGCCGACCGTCCGCAGGATCGTCACGACGGCATTAGAAGCGTCCGCCGGAACCTGGTACTGGTTCGATGTGAACTTAACGGGCGGCCCATTGGTGTTCAGCGGCATCATCAGGATATCGGTCCAGTCCAGCGGGAGTTGCACGCGAATGCGATCGCTCAGGAAGGTAAACGGCAGGTGGGTCCCGAGTTCGGAGCTGTAGACGGAGGCGATGTTGGCGTTCGTCGTATTCGGGGAACGAATATCCAGAATGAGGTTGGAGATGGCGTGATAGGTGTAATTCACCAGAACGACCGCGTTGCCGTTGGTGCCGGCCAACAGGTTTGCCTCCACCACTGGAACGCTGGATTTGACAGCCGTGTCGATCCCGGCCTCCTGCAGCGGACGGGCGATGATCTGCCGCGGATCAGACGGCCACACCTCGGCCAGTGTCGTGGACTGAAAATTCGCCAGCCGTCCATAGGCCAGCATCGGCATGAAACCGACCGCCATGACCCGGCCCGCCTCATAGTTCACCATGACGCCGGCGGGGGTTCCATCCGCGAACGTGGCAAAGGGCGATGGCACGTCCGCACGCAGCGTGAGACGGGCGCCGATCGCCGGCAACGTAAACACACCGGCGCCCAGATTGAGGGTGACCGTCGTCAGGGGCGACAGGCTGGACAAGTCGCGTCGCTCGATAAACACGCCTGACTGTACCACAAGACTCGATGCCGCATTAGGCGGCCACAGATTCGCGGCAAAAGGCGGCACGTAGGGTTCGTAAAACTCGTCGCGCGTTGCCGCGCCGGCGGAGAGATAAAGAACGCCGCCCGCGCGCACCCAGGCGTCGACGGCCGCTGAGGCCGCCCGGCTCACACACCAGTCGTGCACGTAAAGCACATCGTATCCGCTCAAGCGCCCGGCGGCCACGGCCTCCTCGGACAGATAGTCCGGCTGAACGCTCAGATGGCGGAGTGCGTGCCAGGAGAGACGTTTTTCGGAAAAGGCGGAGGGTGAATCCACATTCCACAAATCGTGGCTGACCGAGTACAAAATCGCCACCCGGTCACTGACCGTCTTTGCCGGATAAAGAATGTTTTCCGTGGCCGCCAGCGCCCGGGAGGTTTTGGCAATGCCGAAATACATGCTTTTCAGATCCGACCAGTAATTCTCCGTGCCGATATAGGTGGGACTGAAGGTCCAGTAATAAAGGGTCTTCGAACCTTGCCCGATATTCGAATAGGCCTTGAGGCGAAGATACCGGTCGTCGCTCGGGGTGATGAGCCCCATGAGCTTCCCCGGCGTACCGAGCATGGCCGAACGCATGATCGCGCTCATCCACCCGAAGGTTTGGCCCCCGCTGGCGGTATAATAATAACCGTACATGTGGTTAAGCCCCAACCAGTCCTCGGTGGCCAGGGTTGTGACCGATTGCTGGGCTCCCAACTCGAACTGATCGAGGTTGCGGTTCGCCATGCCGAGCCAGGGCGCGCCCCAGAAATTCAGGAACGAATGGTCGCTCACCAGGACCTCCGTATCCATCCCCGGCAGGGAACCCTGGATCAGATCCGTGTTGTGGCGAAATTGGCGGGCAGACCACCACTGGGCGAATTTGCTGGACCAGTAGTGGAGCCGGCGCGTCGGGAGATCGGCCGTGCGCGAGAGATAGCCGGTCGCCAGCACATTGGTCTCGAGGACCGCCTGGTCCACGGGGGTCGGCAAATCGCTGTCGCTCACGCCTTTTGCGACGAGGTAATCCCGGAACCAGCCGTCCCGCTTGGCGGCGGCGATCGAGCTGAAGCTGAGCGTCTTGACTTCATCGGAGAGGGTGTATTGCGGCATGGTCTGGTACTGCCACTGTCCGATCTCCGTCGCCAGGGCCGATCTCAAGGTCGAGTTGGTGAACGTGGTCCACTGCGCCGTCGCAATGTCCGGATCGGTGAAAATGCTCTGCAGGGTATTGAAGGTGACCATGCCATGATCGCGAACGAACGAAGTCGTCGTGCCGGCGGTGATCCCGATCCCGAGTTGCCGAATCGTTTGCAGCGCCGAATTCGCCAGGGTGGGCTCCGTCAGGCCGTACAACGTGGAGATCAACCGGAAGCGCGACGGGATCACGGCGTTCGTGGCGGTTGCCTCCTGGGCCCACGCCAACTGGCGACCCGCCATCTGGGTACCGGTCTCGAATTGGTTCGAATACGTGGCGAGCGGGTTCGGCACCAGGTAATAGATCTGGTTGGTCACGCTGGTCTCGGTGAAATCTATCTTTACAGCCGTATCCGTACCGGCGGTTGCTAATTGCACCCGGATCACCAGCGGACCGATTCCTTTGCCGGTGGACGCATCGGTCACGGTCAACCTCATGGACGGCCACTCGGCAAGCCCCCCGGAGAGGTCGCGCCGGCCATGCCAGTTCCACGCGCTCAGATCTTTCCAGTCGGTCCACGTGCCGGCGGGAACGGTCCAATTGGTCGCGGGCAAGTACCAGATGCCACTGCTGGCACCGTTGTGCAGGTGTCCCCAGGTGGTGATTTTGTAGGAACCGCTGGCGGGAGTCAGGATATTACAGCGAAAGAAGATGGTGGCGGAATAGGCGGTAACGGATGAACAGACGATGATGATGCCCGCCAGGAATAGCGTCAGGAATTGAGGTTTATGGGGTTTCATCATCACTATTTATCGCTGTTTTCAGCTCAAAAGAGTACCCGAACAGGTCTCAAAATACAAGCACGCGGACAAATTCGGGCGTCGCCTGCCCCAATCCCCCCCCCCATTTTAGAACGCGGAGGAAGGGGAACATCTCTACGATGCCCGCTGCCACAACAGATCCCTTCTCTTCCTTGCCTGCTGTTGTGGGGGCGGCAGCCGGACGATTGAGCCCCACGACGGTCTTGATGCAGTCTTTCCACTTGATCATCGGATCATGGCGGTGGCGTTGACAGAGGGAGCGGATGATCGCATTCCTCTTCTCCCTCGCCCCGGCGCGGGCGAGGGCCGGGGTGAGGGGGAACAAATAAATCTGGATTGCGGGACTTCAGAAATGCCACCCACTGAATCGTTCCGCCTCACAGATCGTCCGGCAGATCCAGTCCGTCCGAAGCCGCACCGCCACCGGAACCGGACGCGACCCCGGCTTTCTTGCGGTCTTTCAAAAAGGCCTGCACAAAGGGTTCGATTTCCCCATCCAGAACCGCCTGCACATTCGAGGTCTGTTCCCCGGTGCGATGATCCTTGACCATGGTGTAGGGTTGCAAAACATAAGACCGGATCTAGCTACCCCAGGCGATTTCCCCCTTGTTGCCGTAAAACCGCTCCATCTCCTGGCGCTTTTGGTCCTGTTGCAGTTCGTAGAGCCGCGAGGTCAACATCCGCATCGCCTTGGCCCGGT
Source organism: uncultured Verrucomicrobiota bacterium (assembly GCA_964497135.1). Taxonomy (GTDB): domain Bacteria; phylum Verrucomicrobiota; class Kiritimatiellia; order CAIKKV01; family CAIJXV01; genus CAIJXV01. The sequence goes on along the minus strand of CAZCDO010000133.1, from coordinate 4,318 downwards.
TATTATGCTGGGAACGCTCCGCCTGGCAGGAAACCACAATGCCCGTCGGTAAATGGGTGAGCCGGATTGCCGAATCCGTCTTGTTGACATGCTGGCCCCCCGCTCCGCTCGATCGGAAGGTGTCGACCCGTAAATCCTTTTCGTCGATCTCCACTTCGACATCTTCCGTCAATTCCGCCACCAGGTCCAGCGAGGCGAACGAGGTATGCCGGCGCTTGTTGGAATCGAAGGGACTGATGCGCACCAGGCGGTGGACCCCCCGCTCCGACTTTAAATGGCCGTAAGCATAGGGACCGGTGACGAGAAACTGGGCGCTCTTCACCCCGGCTTCGTCGCCCGGTTGAAGGTCGAGCATTTCCACGGCGAATTCCTGCCGCTCGCAATAGCGCCGGAACAGGCGCAACAACATGCTCGCCCAATCGCACGATTCGGTTCCGCCCGCCCCGGCGTGGAGCGTCACAAAGGCGTTGTTGAAATCGAAGCGCTCGCTGAGCAGGGATTGCAATTCGAGTTTTTCGAAAAGCGCCTGGGCCCGAACCAGATCCCGTTCGATCTCTTCGGAAACCTGGGTCCGAATCGTCGGATTGTCCTCGACTTCCGCCAATTCCAGCAGGACCTGGACATCCTCGATCAGCCGGCTCAATTGGTCGAAGGGAACCAATACCTGTTTTTGCTGGGTGACTTCGGCCAGAATCGCCTTGGCGGCGTTTTGATCGTTCCAGAATCCGGGGGCAGAGGTGCGGTGCTCGAGATCGGTTACTTTTCGGCGGCGGTTTTCGACGTCAAAGATAACCTCGCATTTCCGCGAGGTTGTCGAGGAGCCGGTCGGTCTGGCGTTTTGAATCCTCAATCATCCTGTTTTTCCATTTCGGAATCCGGCGGCCTCGCTACCGGGGCCATGGAGGCGTCCGGGTTTTTGCCGTCGGGGGTTTTAAAAAGCGGCGCAGTTTTACCTTTTCGGCGCCGCACAATCAAGGCCAGAAATACCCCCCCGCCCACCGCCAGTCCGCAGGGCCGGGCCAGCGCCCAATCCCCCCACCGGGAGTACACCGTCAGGGTCTGGTCGTAAGGGGGAAATTCAACGCCCGAAACCAGGGTCGTCGAGGCCGGCTTCCCACCCGGTTCCGGCTCGATTCGCGCATAGATCCGGCCGGACCGATCGATGAAACAACTGACCCCCGAGTTGGCCGCCCGGACCACCGGCACCCGATTTTCAACGGCGCGCAGAACGCTGTGGCTTAAATGTTGGACCGCCGCCGCGGTCCCGTCAAACCAGGCGTCGTTTGTCATATTGATCAACAGCCGGGCGCCATTGCGAACGAATTTCCGGACCAGGTTCGGGAACACATCCTCGAAACAGATCATGGTGGAAAACGTGCGCCCGCCCTCCAGTTCGAAAACGACCGGGCGCCGGCCGGGCGCACAACTCCAGCCCAGCGGCGACCATTCACCCAGCCGGGGGAACCACTGTTCCAAGGGAATATATTCGCCAAACGGCACCAGATGTTGCTTGGCATAGGCGGCCTGGAGGCCCTCGGTCGCATTGACCAGCACTGCGGCATTATAGAGTTGCGGGCGCGGCCACGCACCCTCGTACACCATGGTTCCGATTAAAAGCGAACTGTCCGGGGTCAATAAACGCCCCACCTGTTGCCAGGCAGGTGTGGCATTGGTGTCTTGAACCCAGTCCTGCAACCCGGCGGGCATGGCGGTTTCGGGCCAGACAACCAGGTCCGGTTTCAGCGGCAAGACCCCGCGGGTCAGGTGATCGAGCCGGTCCAGGATCCGGGCTTCATCGGCCGGGTCCCATTTTTTCAACTGGGGAATGGCGGGCTGGATCAGGGCCACCCGAAACTGGGCTTGGCGGCTGGTCTGCCGGCGGATCAATCGGGGTCCGATCTGAAAAACGCAGAACAGAATAATCGCCAGCGCCAGGAACAGTTCGATGTGGGGTCGGTAGCGCCGATCCGAACCCCGGTGGAGATAGCGATCGATGGTCAAGGCCAGTCCGGCATTCATCAAGGTCACCAACGCCGACACCGCATAGACGCCCCCATATTCGGCAATTTGAATCACACCCAACTGGCGGTATTGGCTGACACCCAATGGATTCCAAGGAAACCCGGAAAACAGCGTGGCGCGCAGGTATTCCCATCCGACCCATATCAGCGGGATCGCCAGGGTCAACAGCGGCGGAACCCACCACCGCCTGACATCCAACAAACCGGCCAGGCGGCGCGCGGTCCAGGCGAAACCGCCCACATAGACCGCGAGGCAGGCCGATAGGGCCACCCAGGCCAGGACATAAAGGAACAGCGGGACCGGCGAGGTGTCGCCCAATTTCAACAACCAGCGCAGGGTGCCCAGCCAGAAAATAAAGCCCGCTCCATACCCGGCCCGGAAGGCCCATCCGGGCGACGCCCGCAAAGCCACCAAAAGCAGGGGCACCAGCGCCACCCAAGCCAGCGCCGAATGTTCATACGGAGGAAAAGCGGCGATTAACAGCAGACCCGTGGCCCACACTGCGGCGCAACCGGCCCAAAACTTCCAGGATTGAAACAGATCCCGCCCCATCAAATCACTCCGGCGCCACAGCATTTTTTAAATTTCTTGCCACTGCCGCAGGGACAGACATCGTTGCGCCCCACCTTGGCGGCCTCCCGTTGAATCGGGCGGGCAGCGGCTTTCAAGGCGTCCGCCACCGCCGCCTGGGCCGGATCGGGCGGCGGAGCCGACACTGCCGGCGCCGGCGCCGCGGCGCGCCCAAACAGCGCCACTTCGTCATGCACCAGCCGCTGTTGAACCGGGCGGACATACCGTTCGGCGGATGCCGCCGTGGTCGAAGAGCGGAACAGGCGGCGGGAAATCTCCTGATAGATCGTCCCCATCAACGTGCCGAACATCTCGAACGCCTCGCGCTTGTATTCCACCAATGGATCCCGCTGGCCGTAGGCCCGCAAGCCCACCCCCTGCCGCAAGCCGTCCATGCTCCGCAAATAGTCCTGCCACTGCGAATCGATGCACTGCAATATCACGAACCGTTCCATCGAATCCACGGTGTCCGGATTTTCAAGCTGTAATTTCAACTCATAGGCTTCCTTGACACTCTGGAAGACCCGATCCACCACCGGCGCATAATCGTGCTTATCGATCCGGATATCCTGCTCCTTCAAGCCGATCGGGAAAGAGGACCGGATCCAATCCGTGAAGGCCAGAATCCCGTCCGGCTTGCCGTCGATCAACATCTCCTCGGCCCGCCCGTTGATCGACTCAAATAAAATATCGTACACTTTCTCCCTCACCCGCCCCGCCCGCACGATGTCGCCGCGCAATCCATAAATGATTTCGCGCTGTTTGTTCATCACATCGTCATATTCGAGGGTCCGTTTCCGAATTGAAAAATTCTGCTGTTCCACCCGCCGCTGGGCGGTTTCGATCGACCGGTTTAAAAACCGGTGTTCCAATACTTCCCCCTCCTCCAATCCAAACCGCTCCATCACCCGGGCAATCCGATCCGACCCGAACAACCGCATCAAATCGTCCTCGAGGGAAACATAAAACCGGGAGGAACCCGGGTCGCCCTGCCGGGCGCAACGCCCGCGCAACTGGCGGTCGATCCGGCGGGACTCATGCCGCTCGGTACCGATCACATGCAACCCGCAAGGCTTGTCCAGCAAGGTCTGCCGCAGATTTTTACCGTCCACCTTGTCTTCCAAACGGGTCGCGGAAAGGATCATTTCCCGCGGCAGGTAAATGACGCCTTCGCCGAGTTTGATGTCGGTCCCCCGCCCGGCCATGTTGGTGGCAATGGTCACACCGCCCGCCTGACCCGCGCGGGCGACAATGTCGGCCTCCCGTTCATGATGCTTGGCGTTCAGGACATTGTGGGGGATCTTGACCCGGCTCAACATGCGGCTCAACAGCTCTGAGGTTTCCACTGAAATCGTGCCCACCAGCACCGGTTGGCCGCGGGTATGGCAATCCATGATCTCGTCGATGATGGCCTTGAATTTTTCGCGTTGGGTCTTGTAGACCAAATCGTTGCAATCCACCCGGCGCACCGGGCGATTGGTGGGCATCACCACCACATCCAATTTATAGATCTGGTGGAATTCGTCCGCCTCGGTCTCCGCCGTGCCGGTCATGCCGGCTAATTTCTTGTACATCCGGAAGTAATTCTGGATCGTGATCGTCGCCAGGGTTTGGGTTTCCTGCTCGATCTTGACGCCTTCCTTGGCCTCGACCGCCTGGTGCAACCCATCGCTCCAACGCCGGCCGGGCAGGATGCGTCCGGTGTATTCATCGACGATCAACACCT
>CAZCDO010000132.1:0-11602 GCA_964497135.1 uncultured Verrucomicrobiota bacterium | reverse complement strand
ATTCCGTAACCTTTGCTGCCAATGGAAATTGTTTGACGGGGGGAAGGTTCACCGCGGGTTGGGCACATCCCGTTATCAAAATGAGAAAAACAGCTTGAAGCGCCTTATAATCTTTCATCCCGCAGGTTATCACATTGCGAAAGCCCTGTGACGGTTCACGGGGTTGAATGGGGTTGGTCATACCTTATCGCCCGCCTGATCGGCATCCTTTTTTGCCTTTTCAGTCTCCGCATCCGCATCCTTTACCCATCCGGCCAGGAGGGTATGCAAAGGGGAAAGGTTGATCACTGCCCGGTGCAATATCCAGCCGAAAACAAAGGGAACGAGCAACACCATGATGATCATTACTACGGAATGAAGCACTGATCCCACCCATCCAACACGGTGAACCTGATCAAGCAGGGCTTTCACGATCAATCCCGGAACCGTCGCCACCTTGAAGAACACGGCCCCAATGAAGGCCAGAAAGACGCCCGCAACCCAATAGTGTCCGAATTGCCAGCACACGTCTTTGATAGATTTGTTCATTTTCATTGTTTACCGTCGATCCCATCCACAGCCTCATTAAACATCCGTCGCCAGAACGTGTCGAGAAGGATTCAGACCCTGGGGTTGCCGCCGTCTACTCAACGGCTGCGAAGGGTGTCCGAGGTGTGACAATTGTATTTTCTGAAGGGCTGTTTCATTCGGAAGGCGGCCGGCAACCGGGGGGATCGGTTAATCGCCACGCCAAGGGAACCCATCCCGCCAAACCCGCCAGGATCAACAGGGGCAGCACCGCCGGACCCACTCCATATCCCAGCCGCCCCGCCAGGGCGAGGAGCCCACCCACCCCGCCCTTCGCCGCGCGGTATCCGAAGGCATCGATCAGTTCTTTCGCCCGATACCGGGCATCATACGTCAACGGCACATACACCAACTCCTTGGCTGCCCGGAACAGGGAATAGTCCATCGCTTTGAACAGGCCATACGCCAGGGCCGCCATCGGCAATCCCGGCAGAACCACCACTAAAGCCACGGCGGCCAAATGCAGGACCGGAATTCCCAGGTGAACGGTTCTCACCTTCACCTGCCTCAGCAGGAGGGGGGTGATCACAAACTGCATCCCCGCCGCGCCGACATTCAGCAGCGCATAAAAGCCGCCCAACCAACGGGTTCGCTGATCCTTCAGGGGAAACGCCAGTTCCACGTAATAGCTGAGTTGCAGATCGACCAGGGTCGAAATGACCTGCGTGATACCCACCAGAAGGGCTAGATAGAATAAAACCGGTTGTTGCCGCAATAAATGCGCCCCCAAATGGCCTTGCCGCCCGCCGACCTCGGCCGGGGCGGGCTGAGGTTCCCCGCCCCACCGATACGCCCAGAGGGTGAATATAGCGGTCGGAATCAATGTCAGAGCCGCCCCCACCAATAAATCCTGGCTTCCCAGTTGCACCGCCCACCGATGGACAAACCACCCGCCCGAAATCGCGCCCAGCGAGGCGATCCCGCAGATCGGCCCATTCCAACTCCGCCCTTCCCCCCGCCGCAGGGTGCTGTTGATGAAGGACCACACCTGTTCGACCAGCAAGACAATATAGGCTTCCCGAACCACATACAGGACGCCCGTGGCCACCCGGCTCCCCTGCCGGATCGACCACCAACAGCCCAGCAGGGCCAGGGCGGAAAGGAGGCAGGTTGACAAAATCGCCTTGCGCGCCCCCCACCGGGATAACAGCCAGCCATACCCATACAGCCACACCAAGGTTCCCAAGGGGCTCAAAGCCATGACGACCGGCAACCGGGACGACCCGTAGGCGGCGATGAAAAGGGATTGGGCCACACTGCGAACCAATTCGTAGCCGAATAGCAGGAACAGGGCGGCCCCCCCGATCGTCAGCGCGGCCTGCCAGGGGGTATGTGAGGATGGAGTCGAAGCACGCATGGTTTTGATGGACAACAAATTATCCGCCGGACGTCAAAGCCACCCAACGGGGATGTTGGGCCAGGGTTTCATAAAGCTGGTTCATCTCCGGACGGAACAAGACCCGATCCATTTCGCCTCGCGGCGCATACCGAATCGAATCCTGATTTTGGAGCACGGCCACCGTCGGCACATCCAGGGCAACCGCCAGATGCATCGGCCCCGTATCGGGAGTGATCACCAGATGGGCAAGCCCCAGAACCGCGGCAAAATCCCGCAAGGGCATGGGGTCCATCACGCACAAGGCCTCGGTTGGAAACGTGGATTTGAACACTTTGGACATCGCCGCCTCTTCGGGGCCGATCAGAACCAACACCCGGGCATGAGCGTCCAACAGGTATTGCGTCAATTGAATCCAGGACTCCGGCGCCCAACGCTTCTTCGCGTGCCCCCCCACAAATAAGGCCAGAAAAGGTCGCTGATTCGATCTTCCGCCAAACCCCGCCTGTTCGATGCGGACTTCCGCATGCTCTTTTTCCTCGGGCGTCATCCGGTATTCGGGGCGATCCCGGCAGGGCACTCCCAGCAAGCGGGCGATCACCATGGGATCGTCATACGCATGCCCGGTAGGCCCGTCATCCAAGTACAGATTGCACATTCCTTCCGCCCATTCCCCAGCCCCCATCCGATATCGGGCGCCAATGAAACTCATGCAAATCATCCCGGAAAACGATCCGTTTCCCACCTGGATGAGAAAATCATAGTGGCGGCGACGAAGCCGGGTCAGCAAGCCGATATAGGCCCAGGGCTTGAAAATAAAATCCCGGGACATGAGAAAAACCTGCCCGAGCGGCATCCCTTTCAACAATATCGCCGTCGTATCGGCTCCTAGATAATCCACTTGCGCGTCGGGAAACCGACGCCTCAAGACATCCACCAACGGGAGACTGATCAACGTGTTGCCGATCCTGAAATTCGGCCGCACCAGCAAAATCCGCCGAACCCCGGTCAGATGGGCCGGATCCGCCGCCAACGGCACCCGGTAAAAAATCAAAAACAGCCGGTAAAACAACCGTTTGAACGACTTTTCCAGACTCCGCCCCAATCGGCGCATCGTTGAATGCCGCCGGATTCGGAGCAACCATTTCGGGGTAGCCATTCTTAACCCGGGCCCAACCGCGTCCAAGGTTTCAGATCCAGCCCAATCTTTCCGTCAGCCGCCAACCCGACTTTCAATAGAATGGCGGGTTGTTGCGCCTCGGAAGAAAACAGGGGAGGGGGGGGCAATCGTGCGACCATCGGCGCGGGATCGTCGGCCTGCGTAGTCAACACGGTGCATACGTCGGACAGGAAAAACTGCCGCAAACTCGTCAGGTTGTCCGATAATTTAATGTCGCCGAGATGAATCACCGACGGTTCCAGCAGAAAGGCGTGATTAAGGGCATCCTCCCAAGTCGCCACATCCGTCGAAAGTTCCGCCTGGACCACCAGGGAATTGTGATGGGCCATGAGAAACGACAGGGTCGGCTCCACAATGTAAATCACCTGCCGGTAGGTATTGTTGATCGCGTTCAGCAGGGCATAGGCCGTCTGACAGTTGACGAGTTGGCTGATGCCGTGAATCAGGACGGCCCGATACCGACGGGTGCCGATCGCTTCCGCGATCTCGAGCGCCCGCGCCGGCTCGGAGCAAATCGCCGCCAGGTCCGGCACGTCAAAGGGAATCCGAACGATTCGCAGAACCCGACTGCCGCGCTGGGTGAAATGGCAGACGCGAAGCCGACCGACATCCCGAATGCCCAAGCACAGGATGCCCGCCAGGGGAAGGTGGTCGTGTCGCTTGCCCGAACTGCGCATGACCACGCCACCCAGGGTCTCCTCGACATCGGCCGCCGAAAAGACCTTGCCGCTCACAATGGAACAGACTCCGTTACGCCGGCTCAGCGGCGGAGCGTTGGGTGCGATGATCAACTCGCTCAACTGTTTGTCTTTGGCGAGCATATTGAGTATCTCGGACCAGATATTCATGGATATTTCTCCCCCTAAAAATGTGTTGCTTCTTTCTATCAAAGAACGTAAGAACAGTCAAATTTCGTGCGCGAGAAGCCCCAAGGGCGCAAAACAAAAGGAGTCGCAATCATGGCGGAAAAGCGAAAAACCATCAATCTCGGAGTCGTTGGCGCCTGTGGTCGGGGCGGGAGCTTCAAGTCCGCCTGCGACGCGCTGGAAACGGTCAGCGTCCGGGCCGTCTGTGACACCAACGAAAAAGATCTGGCGACCGCCGCCGAACGGTTGGGGGCCTCCGAGCAATATACCGATTACGACACCATGCTGGCCCAATCCAAACTCGATGCCATCATTATCGGCACCCCCATGCCGCTCCATGTGCCCCAGGCCATCGCCGCGCTCAAGCGCAACCTGGGCGTGCTGAGCGAGGTGCCCGCCGGGATTTCCCTCGACGAATGCCAGGACCTGGTCCGCGCCTGCCGCAAAAGCAAGGGCGTTTACATGATGGCCGAAAATTACACCTACATGCGACCCAACGCCATCGTCCGCGAAATCGCCACCCGCGGCCTGCTCGGCACCCCCTACTATGCCGAGGGCGAATATATCCATGAACTCAAGGGACTCAATGAGATCACCCGCTGGCGCCGGACCTGGCAAACCGGCATCAATGGCATCACTTACGGCACCCATAGCCTGGGCCCCATCCTGCAATGGATGCCCGGTGATCGCGTCATCGAAGTCTGTTGCCGCGGGAGCGGCCATCACTACAAGGATCCGCGCGGCGCTTTTTATGAAAATGAGGAATCCTGCGTCATGCTCGGCAAAATGGCCCGGGGCGGCCTTGTTAAAATCCGGGTCGATATGATCTCCGACCGCCCCCATTCCATGACCAATTACCAGATTCAGGGCACCGACGGCGCCTATGAGTCCGCCCGGGCCGAAGGCGAAGCCAACCGGATCTGGCTCCGCTCCAAAAACCCCACCCCGGATCGCTGGATGAATCTGGACGAACTCGGCGATGAATTTGTCCCCGAGTCCTGGATAAAAGGGATGGAATTGGCCCAAAAGGCCGGACATGGCGGCGGCGATTTCTTCGAGGTGCTCGATTTTGTGGACGCCCTCCAGGGCCGGCGCCCGGCGCCGATCGGTATCGATGAGGCCATGGATATGACCCTCCCGGGTCTCGTCAGCCAGCAATCGATCGTCCGGGACGGGGAATGGATGACCGTTCCCGATTCGCGCGATTGGCGCTAAGGATTCGACGTGATAAACGATCACAAATCCCGCCGAATCCCGCTGGAATTACTCATCGTAGCGCAAGCTTCCAGCTTGCTTCCCAATAATAACAGGCTGGAAGCCTATTCCACTGTCAATGAAAGTACCCGCCCATGACACCTCCCCTCGCGGAAAACGAACGGTATCACGAAATCGACCTCCCCTTTTACCGGCGCGAACTGGCTTTCCTACCGCCCCAGGTGCTCGATTTCCATGCCCATACCTGGCGGGCCATCGATTGGAAAAGCAATCCGTGGAAAAAGAAGGCCGAAGGGGCCAACTACATGGTGACGGATCCCGACTATCCGATCGAAACCCTGCGCGAAGACGGTCGGCGCATGTTCCCGGACCAGGTCTATAACGCCGTGTGCTTTGGAAACCCCACCCCATCGGCTGATCTGGACCGGACCAATGCCTATACGCTCGAAGCCTCGCTCCGACCGGGGCTCTTCCCCTTGCTGGTGGCCGGGCGGGGCACTCTGCCGGCCGCCACTCTGCGCCAGAAGATCGAGCAGGAAAACTGGCTGGGCTATAAGGTGTTCCTGAACTGGTACGGCGACAATTATGCCGCGATCGACATTCCCACCATGCTGGGACCGGAAGAAATGGAGCTCGCCAACGAGCACCATCTGGTCGTGCTGTTGCACGTTCCCCGCAGTGGGCGCCTCAACGATCCGGTGGTCAAGGAAGGCGTGCGCACGTATGCCCACGCCTATCCCCATGCCCAAATCGTCCTCGCCCATTGCGGCCGGTGTTACCTGCCCGACGAAATGCAAGCCGCTATCGCCTGCATCGCCGATCTCCCCAATGTATACATGGACACCTCGATGGTCATGGATCCTCAGGTTCTGGAGATGGTCTTCCGAACGATCGGTCCGGAACGAGTGCTCTTCGCCACCGATTTCCCTGTCGCCGCCATGCGAGGACGGCGGGTTTACCTGATGGATCACTGGGTGGATGTGGTTCTGCCCGGCTATCCCCCCAGCGCCTATCGCGTGGCCTCCGACGATATCCGCGCCACCTTCATGGCCTGGGAAATTGCCCTCGCCATCCGCCGCGGCGCGGAAATGGCCGGGCTTGACGAATCCGCCCTGAAAGCCGTGTTCTTCCAGAACGGCATGAATGTCCTGAATCGGGTCTGCAAAGGTCATCCCGTCAAGGCCCTGCAAGCCGCCTGGAAAACCGCGCCGAAATTCGAATAAACCGGGCTGTGCCGGGACGCCATTCATGGCTGCCCAAATCTTCGCCTAAGAACGCTGCGGCGAATGGCAACTTCACGCTTCACCCCTTGCCCCCGCGGCTCGCAGGGACGCTCGCCCTCCAGGGGAATCCTCTCGACTGTCTCGATGTTGTCTTATGGAGGGCGAGCGTCCCGGCGAGCCGCATCCACGGCTGGGCCAGAGAACGGCGAGGGACCGCAGTGTCCAGGGGGGGAGACGGTGTGTGGCCCTAGGTGCCTGACCCACTGACAACCCATTGTTCTTGGGGTGTTGCCGCGCTCTATGAGCGCCTCTTCTGTGGGGGCGGACGTCGACCGCCCTTCCCTGCTAGCCGACTCCTTTTTGAATATGCACCCCGGTGAATACCTCGGCAACCCTCGGCTTCGACCGATAACCTACCCCCCGGTCCTATCACTAAACAATCGCCAAAGCACATTATTCATTGCTATATTTTTTCTTATAGCAACTGCAAATAAAGGAGACTCCTTGAAGAAGAAACAGCTGAAATGGATTCTTCTCTGCACCCTCATCGTACTCGGAATCACAAGCTTGTATTTCTACGCCAGTCGTGACATTCCGCCTCCCGATGTCTCCGACCTCGTTCTTGAACGCCTCATCATCCCTCCCGAAAAGAACGCCTTCACCTATTTCAATGCGGCAACGAATTCCTTTTATTGGCCGACGAATAGCCTTTCGGTTTCGGATTATCTCAAGGGGGCTCCCGTCGATGAAGCCCTCATCCGCGACCTTATCGACCGGAATGAGGAAACCATACGACTCATCAACGGAGGAATTCAATGTGATATCTGTTTGGTTCCGGAGGTAAACGGCTTCGATGATGTTTTTCCTTATTTAAGCAAATGGATGAAAACGGCCAAAATGTTGTCCGTAAAAATCCGGCATGATCGCCTTGCCGGAAACTTCGTAGAAGCAACCGACACCTGCATCACTCTCTTGAGGTTTGGAAACTTGATTCAGAAGGATCCAGAATCACTGGTCCATTACCTTGTTGGTGTTGGCGTGCTGAATATTGGTCTTAAACAAGCACAGGATCTCGCTTGCGATCAAACTATTCCTCTCGAAGACCTGATACGATTATCCGGAACACTCACCCTTTTCGGATCTTTTGACTCCGGACTGATTCGCTCATTAAAGAGAGAGAATACAATTTACGCCCATCACCTTGACTTGATCCGTCCGAGCACAAGCTACCGGGACATGGTCGCGCAATTTAATGGCAACAACCTAACCTCCAGTTCAAAAGGAAAGAAATTGCCCGGCTACTTTTTCCAATTAAACCGAACAAAGTTGATTTTTGCGAATTTCTGTCGTGACCGAATCAAAAACGCACCCCTCCATTTCGCCAACATGAAACGGCTTGATATCGATGCGGAACTTGGGCTTAACAAAAGCAAAATTTGGCTTATTATTCGCCCCAACCCAATCGGAAAGATTCTATGCGCTCTGATGGCCCCCGCGATTGATGGCATTTTCGAGACAAAGTGCAAAGCCGAGTGCAATGTCTATGCCACCCGCCTTTTGGTCGCTCTCAACGCCTATCAAAAGATGGAAGGTCAACTCCCCGATAATTTACAGGCGCTCGTGCCGGTGTATCTGCCGTCCGTGCTGAATGATTCATTCGATGGCAAACCGTTTCGATTCTCGCCCGCCCGGCGCATCATATATTCCGTCGGGAAAGACCTGAAGGATTCGGGAGGCTCTTCCCTGATTCCCCCGGACAAGCTTGCGGGATTTTCATCACAAGACCGCTGGGATACCGAGGATGCGGTGTTTCAGATCGACCCGGGCGCCTTCCGGAATCGCTGAGGGACAGGTAATCTGTGCCTGGAGACGGCTGTCCCCGGCCGTTGGGGAATGAAGCCGGAGAGCGGCGAGGGACCGCCGGGTCCAGGGGGAGACAGGGTGTACCCCGAGACGAGACTGGAAGACACTGGGGAAGGTTGTCGGGAGACACCACTTGCCAGGCTCCACTGTCATCCGAAACGTTTATACCCCGCACCCGCAAAAGGACTTGCATAACCCCTTCGGCTTGGCTAGTATACCAATGATGTTGGTGATATAACCATTATTATTGGTTGCACGGCAGGAGACCCGTCATGATTGAATCCTTGTTAGGTTCCACCAATGCGGAGCGGACCCTGCTCTTTCTTTGGGCCCGCGAGGAAGGCTATCCGAGCGAAATTGCCCGACTATTCGACACAGACCTCTATGGCATCCAGAAACAGATGGACCGGCTGGAATCGGGGGGTGTACTGGCAAGTCGCACCGCAGGAAGGACGAGACTTTACTGCTTCAATCCGCGTTATCCTTTTTTGAACGAGTTGCGGGCTCTGCTCGAAAAGGCGTTGTCGTTTTATCCCAAGGAGGAACAGGATCGTTTGCGCATCGTCCGGCGGCGACCGCGGCGAAAAGGGAAGCCATTGTGAAGCCCGTCGCTGACATGACACGTCTGGAATTCGCGGCCTTCGTGGCGGCTGAGTTCCGCCGCCGTAAGATCAACGTCGTGCTTTCCGGCGGCTCCTGCGTTTCAATTTACAGCCAGGAAAAGTATGTCTCCATGGACCTAGATTTCGTGAACGCGGGTTTTACAAAACGCCCTCAAATCAAAGCCGCCATGGAGGCCTTGGGGTTCCATGAGAAAAACCGATATTTCCAACACCCGAACGCAACGTTCCTAGTCGAGTTTCCGCCCGGACCACTCGCCGTGGGCGAGGAACCGGTCAAGCAGATTGACGAGATCAAAACCACAACCGGCATCGTGCGTATTATCTCGCCAACGGACTGCGTAAAGGACCGGCTTTCGTGGTATTATCACAACAACGACACGCAATGCCTGCAGCAAGCCATTCTGGTCTCCACTGCGAACACTGTGGATCTCACCGAAATCGAACGCTGGTCCCACACGGAAGGAAAAATCGGAGTATTCCACAGGATTAAAAACAGCCTGACCGGCGGCGGCATCCTCGGCTCTCCGTAAACTAAGACAACTGCAACCCAAGAGAGCCTCTGAAGAAAACAAGCCGCATCATTATTTCGCAACCGGTTTTTGGGTTCTTTCGCTTCTAATCACTGCCATTTCCGGGTCCTCTCTCAGGCTTTGGTTGGCAGCCTTCACCTGATCTGGAGAAGGAAGCGGGAGAAGAACACTTCCCTCTTGACCGGTTTTCCATGCCTTGATGAGGGCCACTTCGGACTCCGGGGCGTTAATCTCAATGGCGTACGAGAAACTCACGTGCGTGTCATTTTCAGGCTTCAAGACGATCGTGGTGCTCCAGGGATATTGAGCCCGCTTTGACCCAATCACAAGTTTCCAGTTTCAGGGATGAATCCCTTGGGACCCCTATTTAATCTTGCAGCGATACACCGACTCCGTCAGGCGCACCACCGCCTCCGCCTCTTCACGGGAACCGCACCACATGCAATATAGACAGCCCTCGGGTTTCAACACCCGCATCAATTTTTCAGCCTCCGCCAGATTCCCCGGATTCAGCCATAAGCCCTTGCCCAATCCCTGAATCTGGGTCAACAATTCAGGCCACTCACAAATCGGCGGTTTTCCCGCACCCGGCACCCATTGAATGGCTTCCAGATGCGGACTGGCGCAGATCGAGGGCACATGCGGAATCGCCCCCGGCCCATCCAAATGATAAATCGCCCGCTCGACCGAGGCCGCCTCCAACTCGACGTATTCCTTGAAAAATTCATCGAACATCGCCGGCCCCACCATGCAGCAGAAATCGTTCTGAATCACCGCATAACGCCCCCGCCCCGTCACCGGAATCCAACTGGTGTTGAAGCCCCCGGCCTGCGGATGTAAGATATCGAAATGAGCCTGGGCCACCTGGAGGAACACCTCGTGACATTCCTTCAGCCGCTTGTGGATTTCATCCGGCTGATCGATCAGATCCATCAATAGCCGTTCGGGACCGCGCAACGCCGCCAGACCGTCGGCATTCGTGTGCAAATCCCCGGAGCCCACCAACCATTTGCCCTTGCCCCGCTCGGCGCACAATTTCAAATACCGTTCCATCGCCTGCCATAAAGGACTCTCCCGATGAAACCGCAAGGGCGGTTCGTTCGCCCAATCGTCCACCCGGAAGTGAGCCCAACTGGTGGTTTCGGCATATTCCAACTGGCTCCCCATGAAAGCCGCCAAAACGTCCGGGCCGAGATTGCACATCCCATAGGCCGGAAATCCCTCGCACAGAAAACCGGTCGCTTCCAAGCTCCGTTCGTACGACTCAATGGTCCGCTCAAAACCGAACCACCGCTCGTAAAGGGATTTCGGGGGAGGCGGCAAATTCCGGGCCTCACCATCCGGGAAGACTAAATACAACGCCGGCCGATCATGGTTCTGCCGGTCCAAGGTCAACTCATACCGATCGACAATTTTATCAAAATCCAAGTCGCTTAAAAACATGGGGCCTCCATAGGTTTGGCATAAGTTTCAATATTTATCGCATTTCGATCAAACATTCACGTTAATTCGATCTTTCCGGCTGGGAATGCCCGATTCAGTTTTCAAAATGCGTTTTTAAAGGGAATCGGCGAAGTTGCCCCTTATTCTCACGCAAAGCCGCTGAGTTCGCCAAGGTCCTGATAGCCGCGCGACGAGCCCGCCGCCAGGCCGGCGGGTGCCTCGCGCGGCTGCTCGTTCGGGACCACCGCGCCTCGTTAAACGGGCTCAGACGCGAGGTGCACGATCACGCCCCGTGAGCGCTCACCTCGCGTCTTGGCTTTCCCCCTCGCGCCCCTCTCTGCGACCTTTGCGCCTTTGCGTGAAAACAATCCGATCCGAAGAGAGGGGGGAGGATCCGATCCATCCCCGTTTTCACCTGTCCATCCAATCTTGTGAGTATACTCACAGGCCAAATAATGAGGATTTTTTCCATTTCCCCGGTATTTGTCCATGCACCCCAAACGCAGATGCGCCCAACGCAGATGCGCCCCAATTTTGACAGTTGACCCCTGTCCGGGGTTAGGTTATTTTTTTCGAGTTATCCACGAATGAAATCCTGCGACTAATGTTTATGAAATATGTATTCGCCTTTGCACTGGCCGTTTGGATCGCCGGAATGACCTCCCCCGGGGCCGCCCTCGAATCGGCCCCCTGGTCGCTCGACGATTGCCTGCGCCGGGGATTGGAAAATTCCATTCCTCTCGCCAATGCCCGGCG
>CAZCDO010000131.1:0-11642 GCA_964497135.1 uncultured Verrucomicrobiota bacterium | reverse complement strand
AGTTTCGCCGGACAACTATCTGGTAACACCTGATCGGGTAAAGGACTTTCTGGCTATTTTAACAACACGAAAACAAGTGGCGGCTTCAACCCAAAATCAGGCATTTAATGCCTTGTTGTTCGTTTTTAGGGAGGTGCTTCATACCGATCTGGGTCGCCTGGAGCAGGGTGTTCGCGCCAAACGAGGGGCGAAACTACCGGTGGTTCTTTCGGTGGAAGAAGTCAGCCAAATCCTCAGCATATGCAAGGCACTTCCCATCTGATGGCAAAAACACTTTACGGGGGCGGGTTACGGGTGATGGAATGTTGTCGATTACGGGTGAAAGATCTGGATTTCGATAACAGCTTGATTTTTGTTCGCGCGAGGAAAGGGGACAAGGATCGTTCAACGCTCATGGCTGAAAGTGTCAAAACCGATCTACGGGCTCATTTAAAACGCGTGCAAGAACTTCATTCCAAGGATCTGGCGGCCGGAGCCGGGGAGGTGTGGTTGCCGGGGGCCCTGGCCATTAAATATCCCAAAGCGCCACGGGAATGGGGTTGGCAATATGTGTTTCCTAGCAAACAACTATCAGTTGATCCTCGCTCGGGGAAGGTTCGACGGCATCATGTGAGTGATATGGTTCTTCAAATGGCGGTCAGGAAAGCCGTCCAGGCGGCGCAAATCGTCAAGCCCGCCTCGATCCATACGCTTCGCCACTCATTTGCCACGCATCTGCTCCTCAATGGCGTGGACATCCGTCAGATTCAGGAATATCTCGGGCATCAGAATGTGGAAAACACGATGATCTATACTCATGTCGTGAAGGATTTGCGACATCCGGTGACCAGTCCGTTGGATTTGTTGTCGGCAGTAGATTGACAACCCAATCGATGACATGCGATAAATCGGAAAAGCAGGAGCCCGATGAATTCAATCTATACCACGACCCTGACGACGGAAGCCCGACGGCGCGGATGTCGGATCAAGGTTTGCGATCCGCTTCTACCCATTTTTGAATTGGCGAGGGGGAAGGTCAAAATCCGTTGCTACAACGCCCTGACCGACCGGGTGGGCGCGGCGACCTTTTTTCTGGCGCAAAACAAAGGCGCGGCCAATCGGTTCCTTCGAAGCCGGGGTTTCCCTGCGCCGGACCAGATTTTGTTCACCGGGCTGGAGACCGCGGAGCGCTTTATGGCGCGCTATCGCACGGTGGTGGTCAAGCCCGCCAGTCAATGGGGGGGGCGGGGGGTCTCGGTGGATGTGCGAACCCCGGCTGAATTGCGAAAAGCCGTTGCCTTTGCCCATCGCTACGAGGATGAAATCCTGATTGAGCAGAAGGTGGCGGGGATTGATTACCGCCTGATTTTTGTCGACTATCGGTATGTCGCCGCGATCCGGCGCGATCCCGCACAGGTTACGGGTAATGGCCGGGACCCGATTCGCCGGTTGATCCAGGCGCAAAATCGGATCGAGACCCGGACCGATCCCAGTCATCGCATTCCGTTGGATCAGGAGACGTTTCGGGCATTGGCGGCGCAAGGGCTTGGCTGGGAGACGGTTTTGCGGGCGGGGCGTTCAGTGGCGGTGCGGCGAACCTCGAATTACCATACCGGGGGGAGTGTTGCAATGGCGACCGATACCGTGCCGCCAGCATTGATTCGACTGGCCCGCCGGGTGGCGCGTCTCATGAAAATTCCGGTGATGGGGATTGATTTTTTGTATGATCCGCGACGGCGCCGGGGATGGATCATTGAATTGAGCCCGGATTTGGCGATTTCTCCGCCCGAGGGCGAAGCGGTGGCTCGGCGCTTTATGGATTATCTTTTTCCGATGACGAAGCGGCCGGCAGGCGTGCGATCAGGTCGGCAATCGTCGGGCAGATGAGTGCCCCCTGGGTGACCAGCTCATTCAGGCGGCGTGAGGCGACCCGCCCGGGCGAATAATCCCGATTTTCGATGCCCGCCAGGGCCAGGACCGGATGGCCGCGCCGCAGGGCATCTTCGAGGATATCCAGATTGGGCAGATTTCCGGGGCCGAAGGGAACGTCGGTCAGCACGACGACCTGGGCGGATTGGGCCAGGGTCAGGGCTTTTCGGATGGCATCCGGCCCAATGGGCGAAAACGGCTGTTCACAGGCGAGTTCAGCGCCCAGGGCTTCGGCGATTTGCGTGTCGCTATCGCCCCGGTTGAGGACCCCGGCGGAAAAGGAATAGCCCGCGAGGGCCAGGTGGCGCATCAATTCTTCGCCCGCTCCGCCGCCCGCGACGACATGCACCCGGATCCCGCGACCCGCGCGGCTGGTATTGGGCCGGCGGGCCGGCTGGATATTCAGCGCGCCGGTTTGGGAATCCTGTCGGACGTGGATCGGACAGTGGTAGACCGATTTGAGGAGTTCATCGGTCAATACGGCCGCGGGAACGCCATCAGCGGCGATCCGGCCATGATCGAAAAGCACGAGGCGGCGGCAGAAATCGGCGGCCAACCCGAGATCATGACTGATCATTACGACGGTGACGCCGGATTCCTGGTTCAGACGTTCGACAATCTGCATGACCTCAAAGCGATGATTGATATCCAAGTGGGAGGTGGCTTCGTCCATGAGGATCAGGCGGGGTTCCTGTGCCAGGGCCATGGCGATGATGGTGCGCTGTTTCTCGCCGCCGCTCAATCCGGAAAAAGGGCGATCCTTGATGCCGGCGACATCGGTATAGACGAGGGCGCGGTCGACGACCTGGAAATCGTGGGCGGAGGGTTGGGTCCAGCGGGGAAGGGTGGCGGTGCGGCCCATCAGAACGATTTCCGCAACCGAAAAGGCGACGGGGGTTTCGACTTCCTGCGGAACGACGGCGATCAAGCGGGCGCGGTCGGCGGAACTGAGCCGCTGCAGGGACTGTCCAAAAAGGCGGATTTCGCCGGCCTGGAGCGGATGCAATCCCGTCAGGACTTTAAAGAAGGTGCTTTTTCCCGCGCCATTGGGGCCCAGGATGGCTAGCAAATCACCTTCGGGGACGGCCAGGTTGACATCTTCCAGGATTGTGTGGCGGCCATACCCGGCACGGACTCCGCGACATTCGATGGCGTATTTCATCCGATCCACCCCGGGCCGCGTTTGCGGCGCAAAATGAAGAGGAAGAAGGGGCCGCCCAGGAGGGCGGTGATGACTCCGACCGGGATTTCAACCGGGGCCAGGAGCGTCCTTGCGGCGGCGTCGCAAATGACGAGGAACAGTCCTCCTCCGAGCGCGGCGGCGGGGAGCAGGCGGCGATGATCGGGTCCCATCAGGGAGCGCATAGCATGGGGAACGATCAGGCCGACGAATCCGATCAAACCCGAAAGGGCGACACAGGTCGCGGTCATCAGGGTTGCCAGAATCAGGCCGATCCGGACGATGCGTTGCGTGCGGACGCCGAGATGGTGGGCCATTTCGGTGCCGAGGGTCAGGGCGTTGAGTTGGGGCGCGAGTGACCAGACGGCCAGAAAAGACAAGGTCGTCAGCACGCCGGCAAGGATCAATTGATGATTGGATGAAGCCTGGAGATTGCCGAGCATCCACCAGAGAATGCTATGCAACCCTTCGAGCGGAGCGATCGAGATCATGAACATCAGCAGACTGGAGCAGATCGAGCTGACGATGACCCCGCTCAGAATCAGGCCATAGACGGAAGGCTCGTCGGCGCCGCGGCAGGCCAGGAAATAGACGAGGGTCAGCGTAAGACAGGCCATGACGAAGGCGAAGAGGGGCAGGGCGAAAGCCCCGAGGGCGGCCCCGAGTCCGGTCAGGATCGCCAACGCGGCTCCCAGACCCGCGCCACTGCTGACGCCCAGTACATAGGGTTCAGCCAGTGGATTGCGGAGGAGGGCCTGCAGGACCACTCCGGAACCGGCCAGGCCGGCGCCGACGATGAACCCGGCGATGACCCGGCCCAGCCGAAGTTTTAAGATCGCCATGCCCGACGGAGTCTGGAGATCGGGGAGACCGGCGCCAGAGGCGCCCAGGAGGAGGCAGACCGTCAGGATCGGCAAAGTGCCGGCGACCAGTCCCCAAAAACACCAGGATTTAAAGCGAGGGGTACTCATGGTGTGGGGGAAACGGGTGGGGGTTGGGGACGCGCCTGATCGATGGCCTGGCGCAGGGCGGATACGGCTTCGAGGACCCGGGGGCCGGGTCGCAAAACGACATTGTTGTCAAACCCGCTGAAAACACAATGGTTTTTGACGGCGTCCACGCCGTTCCAACCATCCCGCGTTAATTGAAAAGAGCCCGGTTTCTGGTTGGGCGTCATGTAAAAACAGAAGATGACTTCGGGATTGCGAGCGATGACCCATTCCGGGGAGACCTGGAAATAGTCCTTATCCACCTCATCGGCGATATTGGTGCCTCCGGAGAGATTGACCAGTTCGGAAAGATAGGATCCGGCTCCGGCGGTGTTGAGGGGATCGTTCCAGATTTCGATGAAAACACGGGGCCGTTTGGACAGGGTTCGATTGAATTCCCGTAACCGGTTGATTTCATCGGTCAGGGTTTGGGCCAGGGACCCGGCGCGTTCCGAGCGGCCGATCAGTGAACCGATTTGGCGGATGGCCAGGGGGATATCGTCCAGATGCAGGCAGGGAACCCGGTGACGGTTCATTCCCATTTGGGTCAGGCGTGAGCCGACGGTTTCATCGGAAAGATCAAGGTCGACGATCAGGGTCGGATGCGCGGTGAGGAGTAATTCCAGGGAGGGATCGCCAAAATCGCCGATGATCGGAACCGAGGCGACCTCGGGTGGATAATCGCATACCCGGGTGCGTCCGACGAGCAGGGGCAGGCCATCCACCGCGCAAATGATTTCCGTGAGACTGGGCGCCAGGGAGACGATGCGGACGGGGTCGGACGTCGGTTGGGCTGCCGGGGGTTCGGATTTTCGGCAACCCAGGCCGAGTCCAAGAACGGATGCAAAACAAAGCCTTAAGCCTGATCGAACGAATGCGTGCATATTATTCCTGATGAGTGGGACCCTGTTATCTACCACCAATTGGTCCCGCAACCAATCATATTTTAAGGGATTCTCCGGGGGTGCCCATGCCTCTTGCCGTTACAAACCCAGTCTCCGTCGAATCCGATTGATCAAGATGGAAATCCGGAGCGCTTTCACCCAGGAGCCGGACACCATTTCCCGTTTCGCTACTTGAACCAGTCGTTCCATGCTCTGTATCATGGCCGGGTCCTGGTATTGAAGCCGCATAATTTCCCGGTCGCAGATATCGTTAGGAAAGCATTCCGGCAACCGCTGTCCGAGAATCCGGAGATAAAGCATGTTGCTGACGCATTTTTGGCAACGACAACAGTTACGATCCCTCTGCCCCCCCTCCCAGCAAACCCGCATGTATTTCATGGCTTCGGGCCACCGAACCAGTGCGCGAAGTTTATCCAGGCGATTGAACCGTGCCCCGTCGTGAATGATCCGGAAGGAGTTGCTGGAAAGCATCCCGTCGGTGAGCGGATTCGACCCATTACGGAAGAGAAAGCGCGCTATAGGGGTATGAGCTCGCGATCAACCCGGACCGGTAGTTTCCCTGCAGGAGGGTGAGGCATGAAGCGAGACCCGCCCCGTGTGCGTCCAGCCAGTCGTCCTGAAGGTCGCGAAAATTGGTGGCCATGCGAAAGATCGGCACGCCCAGGCTGGACAGCATGCCGGCAGAACGAGCGACCGCCCCATCGTAGCCGGTCGGGTCATCGAGCGGTATATCGAAGCCCTGCACCATCACACCCGCCCGCAAATCGCACTGCTCGCGGCCCATGCCGCCGGTCCGGTGCCGCCACGCCGTGAAGGCGGAATCCGCCCCACCGGAAAAAGCCATCACGGAGGCGTCATTTTCCGCCGGCCCCTGCTCCCGCTCCAGATCCGCAACAATATCCACCTTGTGGTAGAGATCCGGCTTCCAGCTGATCCAGGCCATCTGGAATTCCTCCAGATTTCTGAGGAGCGAGGGCGATGCCTGGCCGTGAATCACCACACGGGACGCGGTCCGCATGGCGGTGAAGAGGGCGGCTTGAATAAAAGGATCACAACCGCTGAAAAGCCTGGCTCGAAAAGATTGCGGGAGACGATACCAGAGAAGAAAGCGTCCGGAACCGCCCGGACGATCAAGAGTGGCCGAAGCCGTGATGTCCGCGTCGTTTTCTTTCAGGGCTTCCGGCCATATTTCCAGTGTTGCCATAGAACCCCTTCCCACCGGGGTGATGTTCCAGACGACCGGTGAGGACGCCCGATAAAAAGAAAAGGTCCGGAACGCATGACTCCGCTGGGTTCCGGACCTTCCTGCAGGATATGACCAATTACATCGGCGGCGCCGGAAAGGCCCGGGATATCGGGGTCACAGAGGGCGGCGCCGGAAAGGCCCGGGATACCGGGGCCGCATTGGGCGGTGCCGGAAAGGCCCGGGAACCTGGAGCCGCTAAGGGCGGCGCCGGAAATGAGGTTGAGGAGACCGAGACATTCCGATTCACACTGAGTACCGGCTTTGCATAACTGAACTTACGTGTTCCGACATCGTTGACCGTTACCATTTGAACCTCCTCGATTTGTTTTTTTAACAATACACGGCTCAGGGCAGGACTGCAACCTCATTTTTAGCTTTTAACCGATCATTAATCGTAGTCCGGTAGATCGGTGGACGTGTGTTCGATCGCATCAAATTGACAGAAAAACTCTTCCAGATCTTTTCGAATGCTGGGAATTCCGTCTTCGGCCACACCGAAGAAGTCGGCAACCTCCCTGACGGCCTGGGCTGGGTTCTTGCCTTCAACGAACAGCTTAATGAAAAAGACCACCGCGGCCGGATTATCCAAGCGGAATTCGCGAATCATCTCTGGGTTCAGCACCACGCGGTTATCGGCAAACGTTTTCGACCCGGACACATCTGCCGTTGTCGGATCCAACGGCTGGAGGATCGGATCTGCATAGGTAATGACGATCGCCAGGTCGAGCCCCAAATCCAGTAAGCCGTCCAGATAGTCAGCGGGAACCTCGATACGGAACCCCGCATCTACCTGGGTTACCCGGCATTGTTCGGTCCGTCCGGTCTTCCGAAAATGAGCCTGAAGCCGCGCGAACCCATCCTCGGGAACCTCCAGAGAAACCGTCCGCAAGTATCCCGCAGCGGTCAGCGAACTCCCGGGAATTCCAAATAGGAACGCGTGCCGCTTCCGAAACGCTTTTTCCTGGAACCGAGCCTTGTAGCATCGGGAGCAGTAATTGATTCCCAACCCGGACTTTGTTCGCAAGGCGTGCTCGAGTATGTCAAACGCCGCGAGTTCGGAATCGAGGATCGGGCGTCCGTGCAAATAGCGATCGGCCTGGGTGACTGTGTACCCCCGCATCTTCAGTTGCAGGTGATTGTGCTCGTTCATCAGCAACTGATGGAGATTCAGATGTTTTACCCCGGCGGCTTCCATTTCCGGCAACAGGGATTTGACGAGGGCGACATCCTCCGGGATGGCCGGAATCTCCACCGTAATCGTGTCGATATGCCGGGTCGCCCGGCTGACGGCCGACAGGTCGTAGGCATTGGCGGAGATGTTGAAGCGCAGTTCGTCGAGGCCGGCCTTTTTCAGCAACGCCAGTCGTTCGTCGGTCGCCAGGTCTCCATTGGTATAAGACCAGACATGCGGGCGGGAACCGAACGCCTCCCGGATCATCCGAATGTGTTCCACCAGTTTATTAAAAGCCAGAAACGGCTCGCCGCCGGAAATGCCGATGCCCTCGCAAGCAAAATGTCGGGTGTAATCCACGTAGTCTCGCGCCGAGGTGAAAGTGAGTTCGTCATCGGTTCTGGCCGGAGGCTCTTCGGTAATCTTCCGGTCCTGGGGACAGTAAAAACAGTTCCGCGTGCATAACCCGTTCAGGTAAACACAGGACCAGGTACCTTGCATGCAGGTCCGGCAGCCAGGGCTCAACTCGCCCAAAAACGGCTTCGATCGATTATTCATCGCATACTGGCCATGATAAGCATCGAAAACCGCCATGAACTCGCGTTTTCGCAAATTCGCCGCTTCCCGCTGGGCCGGCGGGGTTCCCGGATACGTCACTGCTCCGGTTAAATCAGGCCTATTCATGGCACAGAAAGTGCCAGAACAAGGTCCCAAACACAAGCGCGATGTTACGCGGCCCATGCCATCGATCAGGCCTTGATGCTGTTCGGGGATCAGGAAGATCCGAAAGTGTTTTGTAAAATGATGTGCCATAGCAACCTGTATGAAGCCATTACCTCCCAGGCGGAGTTACTGATCAAACCGGCTGAAGTCTGGCGGCCGAGTGCCATTATTGAAGAATGTTTTCGACAGAATCCCGGCCCTTTGAAAGGCAAAACAGGGCGATGAGCGTGGCCGGCGAGCTGCTCGTGAGTCAAGCCGGACCTGCGAAGCTATGAATAACATCAAACCCAGACGGTCGGGACCCTTCGACTTCGCTCAGGGGAGCCAGAGCCCGACCCTCCAGAATCCTCGTAATCAGGCCTATTTCAACCCATGGAGGGACGACCTCTGTGAATCCCCTCTAAGCCCTTTTGGAGGATAAAAAGCTCCTCCTCAGTGCAATAATGGCTCGGGTTCCCGCCGCTGGTGCGACGTCCACTAATTCACAGTTTCTGAGATCCGGTTCTTCTTTCAGGGCCGATGCCCTCATTAGATTTTCGGCGCCCGCCAGTTGAATCCCAGGGGTTGATCAGCGAAAGGATCGATATCGTATCGGTGGGCTACGGGGGCCCGTCCGAACTGGCCATCGGTGAAATCAAGAAAGGCCATCCAATCGTCCCATCCATGGGTATGGTCACCTTCCCGGAACCAGATTCCGAGTTTGTTTTCAACGCCGAGAAAACGGTAGACTTCCCGGGCGGCGAGATGGGTTTTTCGGGTGCCGGTTGGGTTGGCCCACAGATCGCCCAGTGCTTCGCAGGTCAACAGTGGACGTGGGGCGATGAGAGCCTTGAGAAAATGCTGATCAAAGGGCAGTTCAGCTTCGCGTCCGACAAACTCCTTGAGCCGGGGGCCGAACCAGTAATCGATGATGCCGGTCAAATCCTTGATGGTTTCGGATTCCGACCCCTGAAATCGGAAACAACCGGCGCCGCCGGCGCCGGAGTTGTTGGCGCAGGTCAGGGCAATGCGGGGGTCGGTGGCTCCGGCGAGGAGCGTTGCTTTTCCCCCGCGCGAATGGCCGACAATGGCGATGTGTGCTGGGTCCACGAAATCGAGACCGGAGAGGGCGTCGACGCAGCGGTGATACCCCCAGGTCCAGGCGGACAGGGCACCGTATTCCCGTTCCGGATAAATCGGGTATATTCCGGAAACCCGGTCCGGACGATAGACATCGGCGGCGATTTCGACCCGGTTGAACTGGGCCAGGATATAGCCGCGGCGAATGACCTCGTCGGCGACGGCGTCGGTGGCATACCGCCAGCAGGCGTCGCCGGTCAGGATCACCGGATGGGGGCCTTTTTCGGCCGGAACCAGCAGGGTCATCAAGAAGGCGAAGGGGCGATCCGGGCCCGTTTGAATCCGGCAGGTGGTGAATTGAGGATTCAGGGCGTTGCGAACGGTCGTGGTGTGGAGAATTTCGCAGGAGGTGACGGGCGGGGTTGGCGGGATTCCGCCATATTCGAGCGGAATGATGGCATCGGCGATTTCGCTTCGACGCAGAGGCCAGTCAGGGATCGAGCGCACGGAGTGTCCGTCATTGAATTGGAAGGGATTGGGAAGGTTGGGCGAATGAAAAGCGGGCATATTTGTGAATCTCCGGTTGGCGGTTCAAATACTTGCCGAATACTGAACCGCGGAGTTGCAAAGTCAATGTCAAATCGTTCCCCGGGGCCGGCGGGTTGTCAGCGTTCCGTCATCGGGGGACTCGATTTTGATCTTTCTTTGTTGCCTTGTTTGCGTTAAAAGAAGCTGACGTTTTTCTTTGCGGTTAATTTATCTTGAGGGGCTTTATGAGACGGACCAACGGCAGCCCAATTCCTACGATCCGGCGAGGGTGTTGCCTGGTTTTGCTTTTTATTCTCCCGGTCCAAGCCAAAATGGATCTGGTGACCCTGCCGAAGCGGGACGGGGTTCAGGTGACGATTTACAATTCGGCGGATTTGACGCTGGTGCGGGAGACGCGCGAATTAACCTTGCAGAAGGGGATCAATCGGCTCCAGTTCAGTTGGGCCAATACGCTGATCGACCCCACGAGCCTGGAGATGCTGCCGAAGGCGCAGGCGGACAAACTGGTGATCGAAGATTTGACCTATCCGCCGCGGACGCAAAATCTCGGGGTGTGGACGATCCGGAGCCAGGTGAGCGGCAAGGTTCCGGTGGAGATCACCTATTTGACGAGCGGTCTGGACTGGCGGGCCTTTTATATGGGGACCTTGAGCGGGGACGAGAAGACGATGAAGTGGGAGGGGTATGTACGGGTGGGGAACCGGAGCGGTGAGGATTATGAGGAGGCCCAGGTCAGGTTGATCGTGGGCAAAGTCCATTTACTCGATCAAATTGCCGAATTGGCCCAGCGGCAATACCCGTATGGGGCGCCGGCGGGATGGGGAATACGGCGATCTAATAAGTTGGATAAGAAAAAGGGCATCGATAAAGAAGTGACCGATGAACCCATGGCGTTCGGTGGGGCTGTTGCTGGCGACGCAATGATGCTGATGGATGCGGTTGCCCCCAAGGAAATCATCAAAGAGGGGCTCAGCGAATATTTCCTCTATACGATTGAAGGGAAAGAGACGATTCCGAACGAATGGGCGAAACGATTGCCGAGCCTGGGTCCATTCGATGTGCCGGTGGTCAATCTATATAAATTTGAAGAAGAGCAATATGGGGCACGGGTGGTCCGCTTTTTGAGTTTTACGAATGATGAGGCGCATAAGCTGGGACAAACTCCCATCCCTGATGGAATGCTACGGATGTTCCGGACGGCAGACGAAGCCGGGCATCTGTCCTATGAAGGCCAGTCGGACTTTAAATATATCCCGGTGAACGAAAAGGTGGAATTGAATTTGGGAGAGGTTGAGAATGTGGTGGTGACGCCGACCTTGATGGAGTTTAAAACCGAAAACTACACTTTCGATACGGACCGGAATGTGTCCGGCTGGGATGACGTTAAGACCTTCAAGCTGGAAGTGAAGAACACCCGGCCGGTAGCGGTGAAGGTTGAGATTCAGCGCAACTTCCCGGGCCTGAAATGGGATTTAGCTCCTGAAGGAGATTGCGGGTTGTTTGAAAAAGTCGATTTGGACACGGTGAAATTCACCCTGGTGTTGCCGCCGCGATCACAAAAGGAATTCAAATACACCGTGCGTGAGTATCAAGGAAAACGGGCGGAATGAAATGGGTTGATAGTTGGTCGTTGTTGAGTCCAAGCATACAATTAAAGATAAACCGGAGGTATCAATGAAGATGACAACATGGATACGGGGCGGGCTGTTGATGGTCCTCGGATGTGCCGTTGGGCTGGGACGGGCGGAGGCCCGGGTAAAGATGGTGGCGCTTCCGGAACGAGCGGCCACGGTCATCCGGCTGGATAATCCTTCGGCCACCTTGATCGAAGAAGAGCGGGTTCTCACCCTGCAAAAAGGGGTCAATCAGGTTGATTTTTCCTGGAACGGCGTGAGCATTGATCCCGATTCCA
>CAZCDO010000130.1:0-11708 GCA_964497135.1 uncultured Verrucomicrobiota bacterium | reverse complement strand
CGGCGGCATAAGCCGCCAGATGTTCGGCGAAATACGCGACCGCGTCGGGATTCGAAAAACACATCTGGCGGCACTGACGCCGACCGTCGACCAGCGCAAACCATTCCGGGTGCTGTTCGAACAGGGCAGGCGGGAAAAATAGATGGGTCATGTGTTCGCTGTGTTCGAGAATCATCCCGCGCCGCCGGATTTCCGGCAACAGTTCCGCGGCAACTTCCGGCCAGTGCATGGCTTGCGCTCGGGTGGGTTCATCCTGACGATCCGCCGAGGTCAGGATGAGGTTCAGGCGGTTTTTAGCCATCCAATCAATCATTTCGCGACCCAACTCCACCGTATCCGCGTAGAGTCCGTATAATCCCAGTCCGCGATGCGCGACTGACGGTGACTCGGTGCGTTGTCCGGACTTTAGGCTCAGGCTATCCTTCTGGGGTACAATGCTTTCCGCTTCCGTGGGATAGACCCACAAACACCCCAATTCCTCCAGAAGCGCATAGACCGCATAGAGCACGCCGCGTCCGGTGGTGCCGCTCAAAAGGATTTGTTGGGGACCGACCGTGAGGGTGAAGGCATCCTGGGGAAGCTGGGAATTGCAGTCGAGCTCCAGGATCACCGGAATAAGGTTCGGAGCCGGACCGGTCGTGGAGAAAGGGGTTCCCGCCAGTCGGGCCAAATAGTCCTGAAGCTCGGTGGCGGCAAAAGTTCTGACTTCATCGGAGGCCGGAGGAGGAACCAGATGGATATGCCAATGTCCTCCGGAAAAAATCATAAGAGGGTCGGGGGTGTTCATGGTTCGATACCCTATCATCAATTTTCATTTAACCACCACTCGAAAATAGGCTCTTTTTGCATAGCTGTGGGAAATTGTTGTTTTACCGGTAAGAAAGGGAATTTCACGCAGAGCTCGCAAAGACGCGGAGGAAGAAGAAAGGCCGCGCGACGAGCGCTCCCGAAACGGGATCGTGCCTCGCGCGGCCGGTTCGCCGGTGAAGAAGAAAGCCGAGTGTAATGGCAAGCGGTCGGCGCGAAACCCCGGCCCGTTGCGGGGCGGCTCTTCGCGGCGACCCTGACCTTGGCGGGCTCTGCGGCTTTGCGTGAGACGTCTCATTCCCACCTTTCGATGACTTTGAAACACTCACGAACCTCAATGCCCCACACTGATCCAGAATGAACCCGAAAATATGGGCTTTGCATCCACAAAGGACTCCACTTATAGTAAGACCATGTTGAGGCCCGATTCCCAGATGTTGCGCGCTGGACGCATGTGGTGGTTCCGCCTGATTTTGGGCGGACTGGGACTGTTGGGGCTCCCGATTCGGGAGGGATGGGCTTTGGGGCCGCATGAAATCATTGTAATCGAAAACGTCCGGTCGCCCGATTCGCGGGAGATCGCCCGCGATTATTGCCGGAGCTGGCAGGTGCCCGAGACCAATCTCATTTCGATCGAGGTCCCTCTCCCGGCCCGGGAAGGGGTCTATGATATGACCCCGGAGGATTTTACCCGTTTGATCTGGGAACCGGTGAATCGCATCCTTCGAGAACGGCGGTTGGACGGGCATGTATTGGCCTGGGTCTATTCCGCTGGTTTTCCGGTGCTGGTCACCACCCAGCCATCCATGTCCCTCACCGGGTTGACTTGGGTCCGCAACCAGCCGCCGCCTCGGGAGCAGGTGGTGAAAGGTGAATGGAATTCTCCTGCTTTTGCCGGTCCGGAACGGCCTGGCGCGACCCTCTCTGGTACCCAATCCTTGGATAGTTTCAAGGATTGGCTGGGGGGGGACATGCCCCTCCCGGCGATGATGCTGGGTTATCTGGGACCCTATGGAAATACGCGTGAGGAAATTGTCCGGACTTGGAATCCCCAGCCCAACCCGGTGCGGCCGGAGGGGGCGGTCTGGTTTGTGACCAACGCGGATGTCAGATCCCTTTGTCGCGACTGGCAGTTTGCCGGCGCGGCCAAAGAATTGCGAGCCTTGGGCGTGAAGGTCCAGATCACGTCTCAATGGCCTTCGAATACCGTCCCCCTCATGGGACTCATGACGGGCCGGGTGAAAGTGGATCCACGGACCTTGGATTTGAGGCCCGGGAGTATTGGGGATCACCTGACGAGTTTTGGGGCGGCGTTCGAAGAAACCGGGCAAACCCGGATCAGCGAATGGATTCGGGCCGGGGCCTGCGCCTCGGCTGGAACGGTGACGGAGCCGATGTCGATCGCGGCCAAATTCCCGAATGGCCGTTTATTTGCGCATCTGGCTCGCGGGGTAACGGTTCTCGAAGGGTATGCCCTGGCAATCAAATGTCCCCTGCAGGTGTTGATCCTGGGGGATCCCCTGGCGGCGCCGTGGTCCGGGCGGGCGGAGACTCTTCGACTCAGCGGGATGGAGTCCGGCCCGGTATTACGGAAGCCGATCCGCGTTCGGGTTGCGCCCGTCCTGTCGGGGGGAGAGATTTTTACGAAATATCTTTTTCTTTGCGACGGCGTGCCTTTACGGACGCGCAGTTCGGAGAGTGAGATCTTGCTGGATCCCGCGCATTTGGCGCCGGGTCGGCACCGGCTGCGCGGGGTGGCATACGGAGCCGGCATGATCCGCCGCCAAGCCTGGGCCGAGATTGAGTTTTCGTGTGAAATCGCATCAAACTCAAAATAAGAACCAACCATGAAAACAAAAGTCGACTGCTTCTGGATTCGAAATACCGACCGGACACTACCCCGGCTTTGCAAGGCCAGCGGACGGGTGGCGGTGCTTCCTTTGACGAGCATCGAGAGTCATGGTCCGCATCTGCCTTTGGGCTGGGTGATTGAACATCCCTATATGGCTGTTGGAACGCCGCAAAAAGCCACCCGTGCGAAAGGCGAAAAAGCTGCGGAGATCTGGGCGCAGGGGATGGTCGACCAGCTTCGTCAAATCAAGCGGGATCGTCGCGGTCCGGCGGTTTGGGCCCAGTATTGGAAAAGGGTGAACACGGTCCGGTTTCAAGGGGGGCGATGAGATGAAAGGGTTACGCGAATACGATCCGGCTCGCGATTATCGGGCCGTACGGGAATTGTGGGCCGGTGTCCTGACCGACCGTTATTCTGTGACCGACCGCGTCTTATGGCCGCGCATTGCCGGCCGCAACACCTTGAATCCCGGGGATGGCTGGGTGGTGAAATCCGGGAGGCGCGTCATCGGCTTTGGGATGATGGAGCTGGACCGCGGGGCGCTGACCGCGGATTCGGCGGCGTCGGTGCAGGTGTTGCTGGTCGATCCGCAATATCAGCGGCAGGGGATTGGAACCGCGCTGTTGGGGAAAATCGGGGGACGGGCCCAGGCGGAAGGGCGGGACGTTTTGCGGCCGGGGAGTGGGGTCTGGCGGTTTTGGTCCGGCGTGCCGGACGATTTGCCGAATGCCCGCGCCTTTTTTGAGAAGCGGGGATTTGTGCGGAATTATGAATCCGTGGATTTGTACGGTTCGTTGGCCGGCTACCAGCCACCGGCTGAGGCGTCGGCGCGGTTGGCGGAGGCCGGGGTTGAATGCGGTGTGGTGACGGCAGACCAGGTGGGCGTTGTTTACGATCTGCTCGTCCGGGAAGCGCCCTCGTGGCGTCGGTCCTATTTGATGCTGGTCGAGGCGGGGGATGCCGGGAACGTGCTTTATTTTTCGAAGGGGGAGGAAGGGGTGGGGTGCATCCAGACCTATACGCCGGGCAGCCGGCTTCGCGGGGCCAACCTCGCTTGGGAAGGGACATTGGGCAAAGAACTGGGCGGTTTCGGGGCGGTACTGATCGCCAAGGCGTGGCGTGGTCGGGGATTAGGGGCTGCGCTGTGTCATGCGGCGGCGACGCATATTCGTGCACAAGGGGCATCCGGGTGCTACATCGACTGGACCAATGACGCCCTATCGGAGCGCTTGTATTCCCAGGTGGGGACCTCGGTCTGGGCCCGATTCGGGATGTATTCCCGCCCGGTTAAGCCCTAAAAAGATTCCTCTTTTCGATTCCGTTCTTGATTGACGGGCTGGAAGGAGTAAAGTAATTCCCTTTTCGCGCGGAAAGCAGGATGGGATATGAACGTCTGGCAATATGGGCTATTGGGGGTTTATGCGTTGGGGAGTCTGGGTTTGATGGTTTATGGAACTCATTGTTACCTGATGTCCTATCTCTTTTTACGCCGTCAAAAAGGCATGCGCCGTCAAATTCAGCAGGAAGTCGCGGACTTTAACCGGGAACGGGCGGCGGTGGACTATCCGTTGGTGACGATTCAACTGCCGGTCTACAATGAGAAAGATGTGGTGGAGCGACTGATTCGGAGTGCCGCCGAAATCGACTATCCCCGGGACGCCTTTGAGATCCAGGTGCTCGACGACAGCCAGGACGAGACCCGGGAGATCGTGGACCAGGTCGCCGCTGAACTGCGGGGACAGGGAATCCACATCGAAGTGGTGCGCCGCCCCAACCGGACGGGGTTCAAGGCTGGTGCCCTGGCCTACGCCACGGCCCGAGCCCGAGGCGACTATATGGCCATTTTTGACGCCGATTTCATTGTGCCCCGTGAATTTCTGAAACGGACGGTCGCCCTGATCCACAACCGCCCCGATGTCGCCTGTGTCCAGGGTCGCTGGGGCCATACGAACCGGCTGGAAAACTGGTTGACCCGCGCCCAGAGCGTGGGGATTGACGGCCACTTTGCCGCCGAGCAAGGGGCGCGCAGTTACAACCACTTGTGCATGAACTTCAACGGCACCGCCGGGATTTGGCGGAAGTCCGCGATTGAAGCGGTGGGCGGTTGGCAAGGGGATACTTTGACCGAGGATCTCGATTTGTCCTATCGCGTGCAGTTGGCGGGGTATCGGATCCGGTTCGATTTCGACTTGGAATGCCCGGCTGAATTGCCCAATCACGTGGTGGCCTTTAAAAGTCAACAGCGGCGGTGGGCGAAAGGATCGATGGAAACGGCGATCAAGCTGATGCCGGCCATTTTTTCGTCGAACCGCCTGTCCTGGGGCCAGAAACTGGAGGCGTTTCTGCACCTGACCCATTATTCAGTGGCGGTGATGATGGTGATGGTTTGTTGCCTGACCCTTCCGGTCTTATTGTGGGTTCCGGTTCCCAGCGGGCGGTGGGTGATCACGGTGCTGTGGACGATCATCGCTCTGAGCGCCATGGCACCGTGTTTTATGTATACCATCAGCGGTATCGTCCTGAAACGGGGCTGGTTTTCGCTGGCCCATTTTCCGGCCATGCTGGTGACCGGGACCGGGCTCTGTTTAAATAATGCCCTGGCGGTCGGCGAAGCGTTGATCGGGTTCAAATCCGATTTTGTGCGGACCCCTAAAAGCGGGAGCATCGGCAAGGTCAGCAAAGTGGCCGGGTATCAGGTCGACGCCAATTTCCTGCTGGCCGTTGGAGAAATCGGGTTGGGTCTTTATTGTCTGCTGGCCCTGAACGCATATTCCCATGCGCATAAGTATGTATTCGGCTTCTTCATCGCCGCTTACGGCGTGGGATTGCTGAGTTTTGGATTGATGACCCTGAAGACGGGTCTTTTTCGGGTCCGGCCGGTGGCCGTTCCCTGACAGAAATTCACCCGCTATTGGGCAGTCGCCGGAACAACAGGCCAGTGAACTTCCGAACGTTTAAGGAAGCCGGGAAGGAAGGGACCGTTCCAGTAGACGGCATAGGGAGTTCCCACCAAGCGCCATTGGGGGAAGTCCTTTTGCCTGTTTTCAATGGCGTCCATTCCTTTGCGAAAAGTGGCCGGCGTATAGGAGCCTCGGACTCCGGCGCTTAGGACGGTGCGCGCGGGCAGGGCCACCACCTGAACGTTGGGGGAGGAGGGTACCGGACCGCCTTTGAATCCGGCGCCCAGGAAAAAGCGCATGGTTCCGGGCTTCATATCGGCTTCCACCGGCACCGTCATCGGGATATCCCGGGACTGGATAAAATCGAACAGGCGGCGAAAAAGCCGGTTGGCTTCGGGGAAATAATCGGCTTCCACCTTCGCGCAGAGCGCAGTGACGGCCGGAATGTGTTTGAATTCGACGGTTCCCGGTGGAGTGGGTTGATAGATGGACTCATAGGCCATTAGCTGTCCTCCGGTGACGATCCAGGCCAGGGTGATGCACCACCACCCCGCCTTAAAATGGGAATTACAAATCATTTCCGATTTCGCATTTCACGACTGGCTCGATCCAGAATTTCCATTTCGGGGCGGGTGAGGCTGGCGTAACCGAAGCGGCTGATTTTGTCGAGAACGGCATCGATGTCCTCCGGGGAGGATCCGGATTCGATGCGGTGGATTTTGAGATGCGGCCTTTTCCAAAACTGGAGGCGGCTCCACAAGGAGCGGCCCGGCGGGCTGACGATGGCATAGTCGGCGTCCATCGCGAAGCGGCGGTGTCGTCCATAGAGGTAGCCGGCCACGCCGCCGGCCAGGTGTGCGGCATGGGCGACATTGCCGGAATCTTTGATTAAAAAGAGTACGGAGACACCCATGAGAACAAAAATCAGGTTGCGGGCTTTGAGGGTCACCGGCAGAATGAAAAAGACCAGCAGGGTAACCTTGCGGGTGGGATAGAGTGCGCCGAAAATGCCCATCAAGCCGAAGAGCGCACCGGAGGCGCCGATACAAAGGGCGGGTTTGAAGCCGGAGAGGAACATCCATCCGATGACCGAGAGGAGGATCCATCCCAGGCCGGCGAGGATGCCGCAAAATAAATAGGCGCCCAGAAAGCGGTTTCGCCCGAGGGCCCGTTCGAGCTCGGGCCCGACGAAAAAGAGTCCCAGCATGTTGGCGAGCAGGTGCCAGGTGCCCCCATGCAGGAAGAGATACGAGACCAACTGCCAGATCCAACCTTGCAACAGGCCGGGCAGGCTGAGCCCGAGAAGAATCGATGGATCCAGATGGAATCCCATCTGGATCAGCCAAATCAGGACGGTGATCAGGGTGGTGCCGATCAGCAACGCATAGGTCGCCCGCGGCTTGAATCCGTAGACTTCGGCTGGATTTCCAAAAAGGCTCATGATCTCAATCCCTTTAGTGGCTAACCATAATAGGCCTTTCGGGATGATTTTGCGACAACTGATTTTTTGTTTGATCCCCCTCACCCCAACCCTCCCCCGCGCCGGGGGGAGGGAGAAGCCATCGTCCGTTTCGGTGGGCGAAGAGTGCCTCCCTGCTTTTCCCAGTAACTTCTCTTGTTTTCGCGCCCCATTCGGTTTCCTCCCTCCCCGCGGCGCGGGGGAGGGCGGGGTGAGGGGGATCTTTTTGAGGAACCCTTTAATTCTGCGGTCGTGGCGAAGGCAGGCGTTCGAGGATATCCTCGATATATCGGCGGGTGGTGGGGAAAGTGATTCGCGACTGAAAGGCGGCGGCTGAGGCGCGGTTCGGTTCATTGGCCCATTTTCGGGCATGCATCAAGCCGGCATTATATTCCGCCAAAGCGAAGGGGCGCGGATCATCGCGATCAGACCAGCGTTGGAGGGCGCGCGCCAAATACCAGGCGCCGATGGTCAGGTTGGTCGAAGGATCCGCCATGTCGGCCGCGGAGATCGGGGAAATCCGTTGGGCTCGGCAATAATCACGCATGGCATCCAGCCGGATCTGCATCAGCCCGATTTCGCCGGCGTCGCCCCGCCGGTGGGGATTGAAACGACTTTCGCGCCAGATCAGCGACTCGAGCAGACGGGGGTCGAGGCCATACCCGGCGGAGATCTGATGGATGAGCGGTCGGTAGGGGCGTGCCCGCCAGTCGGGCAGGATCTGGTTGTAGGTCCACCGGAGGGCAAACGGTGAAGCCAGAACGAGAAGCCCGGCCAGAAGGAACAATGCGGAGAGGAGATGGGATCGACGATTTTTCATGGGATCATCCAGACCCAAAGAAGGGTAATGCCCAGCGAGACGAGTGTCACGGGAATTCCAACCCGGGCATGATCCCAAAATCCGATCCGGATTCCATATCGGCGGGCCTGTTCAATGGTGATCAGGTTGGCGATGCTTCCCAAAGTGATTAAATTTCCCGCGAAGGTGCTGGCCAAGGCGAGGGTATACCATTGAACCGGTTGGTCGGGATCGAGAAAGCGCACATACAGCATCACGGCCGGAACATTGCTGACCAGATTGCTCAAGGCGGCGCTGAGGACAGTCAGAAGTCCCGGCTGGGTGATGGACCAGCCGTGATTCTGGAGCGCCTGGGCCGCGGCGAGGGGCAGGCCGGTACGTTCCAGGGCGGCGATGACGATGAAGAGTCCGCAAAACAATGTGATCAGGTGCCAGTCGATAAAGCCCAGCAATTCACGGGTCGCCATTTTTCGACTGCAGAGAATGATTCCCGCCAGGGTCAGGGCGGTCAGTTCCCGGGGGATCGGCGTGAAAAAGAAGAGGATCAGGAACAGAAGCGCAAGGCCCCCTTTGGCGTTTTGATAGCGATTGAATGGCACATCATCCACCGCCGGATCAGTCCGGGCCGGGACTCCTGCCCATTGGTTACGGAACAGGAACAGGATCAGGCCGTACGCGGCGACCAGGGAGAGGAGGACGGGGGGGGCGCACCAGCGGAGGAAGTGGCCGAAGTCGAGTCCGCCGACTTGGCCGATGAGCATATTCTGGGGATTACCGATAATCGTTGCCGCGGACCCGATATTGCTGGCGATCGCCATTCCGATCAGGAAGGGCAGGGGATTCATGCCCGTTCGCAACAGGGTTACCGCCAAAATGGGTGTGAAGGCCAGGCACACCACATCGTTGACCAGGAAAGCCGAAAAAAGAGCGGTGACGCCCATGACCCACGCCAGAAAAACGCGGGGACGGTGGATGAGGGTGATCAGGCATCGAACCGTCCACGTATAGAATCCGCCCAGCCGGAACTGGGCGGAGAGGATCATGAGCGCGAAGAGCAGGAGCAGGGTGGGGGCATCGATCGAGTGTAGCGCGTCCGGCAGGCCGATGGCCCCCACAGCAACCATGGCGATGGCCCCCAACAGGGCGAACCCGGTCCGGTCGAGCGCCAGACCGGGAATCGCGCCCAGCGCCACGCCCAAGTAGGTCAGGCAGAAAACCGCGACGGTGATCGCGATCGGTGCCTGATCCCACGGTAAAAGGTAACCGGACATAGGGAGTCGGTGCGGTCCTTAAATTGTTCCATCAAAACACGCGACACCAGGACGTCTCCTGATGGGGAGGGACGGCATGTTGCCGTCCGCGGCGCCCAACCTGCGCGCCCTCCCATGGGTTGCAGGCGAAGCCCGCCTTAAGCCGTCGGAATGTTTTTCCGGATGGCCTCCGGCACGAAGGAATAATCCACCTTCCGGGGCGGAATCACTTCGAGCGATTTGGCGTTGGGGCAGACATCTTCCTTTTGGATACGGGGAACGGCCCAGTGAATGGCGTTACCGATGATCTTGATGATCGTGGGATTATAAAAGATCGGGTAGGTCTCATGCCCCGGGCGGAAGTAAAAAATCCGGCCTTGCCCGCGTTCCCAGCAACAGCCGGAGCGGAACACCTCGCCGCCCTGGAACCAGGAGAGGAACACCAATTTATCCGGCGTGGGAATATCGAACCGTTCGCCATACATTTCGGCATTGGGCAATTCGAACGACTCGGGGATTCCGGCCGCGATGGGGTGCGAGGGTTCGATGGTCCAGATCCGTTCCTTTTCGGCGACTTCACGCCATTTCAGAGAACAATTCGTGCCCATCAGCGCCTTGAATATTTTGGAAAAATGGCCCGAATGTAGAACGATCAATCCCATGCCTTCCAGAACCCGTTTCTGGACGCGCTGAACGATTTCGTCGCGGACTTCACCATGCGCGACGTGGCCCCACCAGGTGAGGACATCGGTGTCGGCCAGGACGGCCTCGGTCAGGCCGTGTTCGGGTTCGTCCAGCGTAGCGGTGCGGATTTTCAGGTCCTTATCGCCGGCCAGACCGCGGGCGATCACGGTATGCATGCCGTCGGGATAGAGGTGCTTGACGACGTCGTGTTTTTTTTCGTGGCGAAATTCATTCCAGATTGTGACTTTGATCATGCTGCCGACTCCCAGTTAACATGCGGCAGAATATTCGCCGCAATTCCTCATCCCACCAAAAGCACCCGAGTCTGTCAATCCCAGGTTGCCATGCGGCAGCAATTCACATTTTGGAAAAACACGGCCGGTCGGGGTGGCGCCCACCGCAGTCCCAAACGTTGCCCCCCCCATACAGGGTTGAGGGTTATCCGCCCCCCGGCAGGGTTCGGATTTTCAACGTTTGACTTCCCGGAGGAAATAGGGCAATTCCGGATAGCATTCCAAGACTTGATTGAAGGCCAGCGCGGTGGCGGCCGGATCGGTTTCGTGGGGGGGCCAGACTTCAACCGGTTTCATAGCGAGAAAGTACATGATTAAAACGAAATTGCACAGCGTCTTTCGGCTTGGTTGTGCGGGGCAATATGGTAATATCGCAACTTACCAGGGGCTGTCTGTCGGATTCCTGTTTGGAGAGGGCGGAGAGTCTGCTGTAGGTCGCGGGAAGTCTGCTGTAGCCGCGAGCGGTGGTCGCGGGAGGCATAGGGGGAGAAGAAGGCGGCCAGCGTCCGCCTCCACAGCGGAGGGGGATTGGAGCAGAAGGCGGATGAACGAATAAAATCAGGGGTAGGGACGCCGCGCCGAGGCGTCCGCGTAAACGAGGAAACCGAATATGTCATATC
This sequence comes from uncultured Verrucomicrobiota bacterium, assembly GCA_964497135.1. Taxonomy (GTDB): domain Bacteria; phylum Verrucomicrobiota; class Kiritimatiellia; order CAIKKV01; family CAIJXV01; genus CAIJXV01. Next base: position 1,044 of record CAZCDO010000130.1, on the reverse strand, counting down.
CATCCGAAGCGAGAAATGCCCTGACGGGCACACTACAAACCACGCCGTTGGGCACAACCCAAGGTTTCCTGGCGTTACTCGTGGTTGTGTTCGCGGTGTGGGGCACATCCACCGGTTGGGCGGGAACCAAGACGAGCTTGGGCAATGGCAACTGGGGTACGGCGGGCACCTGGAGTCCCAGTGGCGCGCCCGCGGCCAGAGACGAGGTTATCATCGATATCGGCCACACCGTGACGGTTGCTGCCGTCATGGCGGCCTCTCCCAGTAATGTGACGATTAACACGGGCGGTCAGCTTACGATTGGCGGGTTTAATTTTACAAATTACGGGACGACAAAAGTATATGGCACGGTATCGCATACCTCCACGACCGGGGCTAAAACATTTTTCGGTGACGTCACTATTTACAGTGGCGGGCTGTGGACGGAAAGTGTCGCCGAAGCCATGGCGTTTGGTGGCGATGTCATCATTCAAGAGGGGGGGACGATGACGGAGTTTGGAGCCGCTACCCTATCGTGCGCCGGGAATTTTCAGAATGATGGGACGTACAACCCGAGCACGGGTGTCCACACCTTCTCGGGCGCCGGAAAGGCCTTGAGTGGGACTGTCGCGATTCCCAACGTCACGATCACGGGAACCTATATGAATAACGGCACGCTCTCGGTGGTAACCGCGCTGGCGGGGGCGGGAACGTTGACCCAGGGGGCCAACGCGATTTTGAATCTCGGGGGGACCTCGGCATCCTTCATTTTGGATGCGAGCGGGTCGGGGAATTTCGTCAGCTATACGGGCACCGCCCAAACGGTGAAGGCCACCCCTTACTACAACCTGACGCTTGCCAATAGTGGTGCAAAAACTTTGACCGGGGTTTCAAACATCACCGGCAACCTGGCGCTGACCGGCACGGTAACGGCAACGACGGCGACCAATCTGATCGTGGGCGGCAACCTGACCGTCGGTTCCGGCACGATGCTCACGGTGGCTGGATTCCCCATTACGGTGACCGGAACGACTGCCGTGTCCGGCTCCTTGTTGCACAACAACG
>CAZCDO010000129.1:0-11780 GCA_964497135.1 uncultured Verrucomicrobiota bacterium | reverse complement strand
TGGCTCCGGCCGGGTTTACGATGCCGGCGGAAATCGGGCGGGTGCTCGGAATTCTCCAACGGCAGACCGACCGGCTCCAGGCGCTGGTCGAAGATCTGTTAAGCCTGTCGCGGATTGAGCATGAGGCTGACGGAGAACGGATCGTTTTGACGCCGGCGTTTGTGCGTCCCGTGTTGGAAGCGGCGGTGGAAAGTTGCGCCGCGAAAGCCGTTGCCCGGGACATCGACGTGGCGGTGGAGTGCCCTTCCGAGCTCCAGGCGGATTTAAATGAAGCCCTGCTGGCACAGGCGGTTGAGAACCTGATCGACAATGCCCTCAAGTATTCCGATGCGAAAACGCGGGTGGTGGTTTCTGCGCACAAAACGACGATGGGGGTTTCGATCGAGGTGCGGGACCAGGGGATCGGCATTGAGAGCCAGCACTTGGATCGGATATTCGAGCGGTTTTATCGAGTGGACCAGGCGCGGAGCCGGACGTTGGGGGGGACGGGGTTGGGCCTGGCGATTGTCAAGCACATCGCCCTGGCGCATCGGGGAACGGTCCGGGTGGAAAGCCGGCCCGGCCAAGGCAGTGTTTTTGGAATGGATCTTCGCAACAAAGATCGAAACGTATAAAACGTCAACATCCAGCCTTGCCATCCATTCGGCGTTTTGGCAAGGTAGCCTCATTCAATCGACACCCCTTGGAGTCGGGCAAGAGGCTGATTTTATGAAATATCATTATTATACACCCTGGGTCCGCTGGATGGTTGGGGTTGGGGTTTTGTGCGGCAGTGCTTGGGCTCAAGCGGATAGTTTGAAAAAAAACGGAGCGATCGAGATCAGCCCCCATCCGGCGACGGTTACATCGACCTTATATCAAGCCCGACCGGGGCCTTGGGGTATTATCGTGGGGGTCTATATTTACCTGGAAGCGCCCAAAATGCTGGTGGAAAACCTGCCGATTCCCAGCCTCCAGTCGCGGTGGACCTTTCCCGAATCGTCTTTTTCGAATCTCCCCGCTTTTTTTCGAAAAGCCGGTCTCGACGACGGGATGATTGGCCGGTTGCTGGCTGAAAACCGGGTTGTGCGGGAAACCCATTGGGTCCACCTACTGCCTTCCATCGCGGATTTGGAATCCATCGGCAGTGCCACGCGCGGGGTCATCTATACCGAGCTGGCAAACTATCCTCAAAATGAGTATCAGGCCGACCCTTTGCTGATTATCGGCGCAAGTGTGGCGGAATGGTATGCCTCCAGCAAACTCCGCCCGGAAGTGATCGCCAAGATCGAAAAGCTCAGCTATACGCGCAATGGCATCATCGTCTTCAGCGATATTCAGGCGCTGTTGAACGTGGCGCAGTCCGACAGTGAGGTCCGCACGATTTTTAAAGCTTTTACCCGGACGCGCGCGCTCATGCTACGCATCAAGTTGGATCGCAATGTCAATGTCGAGGAGTTGATTTCCTACTGGTCGCTCGGCACCGGATTGCGCCGCAAAGATATCGAGCCGATTATCCTGTCGATCATCGAATCGGGGGGCGTCTCTGATCTTCCGTTGACGCACCTTCTGCCTCCGGTCGCCCGTAAATTGATCTACACGTTCCCCGGTCTGGATATGGGGAAATATGGGATGTTGCCCGACTGCCACTGGACGTCGCTCAATTTCTTTAATTTCGAACCGGATCAACATGTCCTCGATGCGCGGCTGGCCACCAGCCAGGTGCTCGAGCGGTTTGTTCCCGTTACCCCCCCTTACCGATTCGGGGATATTTTGCTTTTCCTGGACAACACGACCGGCGATGCCTTTCATTCCTGTGTTTTCCTGGCGGACGATTTGGCCTTTACCAAAAACGGTCGAAATGTGCTCTCGCCTTGGGTTATCATGACGGTGACGGACTTGAAGAAGATCTATTTGTACCGGGGCAATGGACGGATGCAAGGCTTCCGCATCAAGGATGTCGTCGCCGCCCAGACCCGGACGCCCTGAGCGACCCCGCCTCCCGGCCTTTCGCGAGATCTCAGCCGATCCATGCTCTGCGGAATTCCTTCCGACCCCCCCCCTCTCTCCGTGCTCATCAAAATCTAACCATTCACTCATTTTTTTCGAACACTCATTTTTTATTGTCGTCCTATAACAACCCACCCATTCCAGCGGGAATGGAACGAAAGGAACGGGACGATGAAGCGATGGATAATTGGAATGATGGTCATGACGGGTGCGGGTCTGGCGTTGGCGCAAACGAGCGCACCGCCTGCGAAAGTCAAGAGCTGGACGGACACGGTGCAAGTCAAGGGCGATCTTCGCTACCGGTACGAGTCGATTCAGGACGACTCGAAGAAGGACTCTAACGGCGATACGATCAATCGTCAACGGGATCGGATCCGGGCACGACTGGGTGTTGAAGCCAAGCCGACCGATGATCTGAAGGTGGGGATCGAACTCTCAACCGGACAGAGCGATCCGGTGTCCGGCAACCAGACGGAGGGGGATGGGTTCATGAAAGATGACATGAAGCTCAACCTCGCCTATTTCGAGTGGAGCGCCCTGCCCAGCGACAGCGTGAATGAGGCCAAGTTCACGGCCGGCAAAATGAAGAATCCCTTCATCAACGTCTCCGATCTGATTTGGGATGGCGATCTGACGCCCGAAGGCGTGGCGTTTAAAGGTCTATGGGGATCCGAAAAAGTGAGTCTGTTGGGCAACGCCGGTTACATCTGGGTCAAGGAACGCAGTGCCGAAAATGACGACACGATGTTGTATGCCGGACAGGGTGCAGTCAAGATTCAGTTTGTCCCGGAGGTTTATCTGCTGGCCGGCGCCAGTTATTACGCCTACGACAACATGCTGGGTTATGACGTCATCGACTGGGAATCCAAAAACAACGCCTATGGCAACAGCACGATGAAAGGGAGTGTGGCCGGGTCAACGACCAACAAGGCCTATAAATACGAGTATACTCCGATCGAATATTTCACCGAACTGAACATCTGGGTCGGAATTCCCATCAGTATCTATGGGCAGATGGTTTCGAATGATGAGGTCGACGATCTCGAAACCGGTTTCCTTTACGGGGTGCTGTTCGGTAAAGCCAAGAACAAGGGCACGTTCGAGGTGGGCTATGCTTATGCCGAACTCGAAAAGGATGCCGTGGTCGGCGCCTTCACCGATTCTGACCGCTGGGGTGGGGGGACCGACGGCAACAGCCACAAGGTTCAAGCCCGGTACCAGATCACCAAAAACATCCAGGTTGGGGCGACCTATTTCATGGGTGAGAAGTTGATCTCGGATGACGCCAAAACGGCCGATTACGAACGCCTGCAGGTGGATCTAGTCGCCGCGTTTTAATCCGCGGAAAGACAGGTACCGCCATGATTATGAATCGAGGAGTGGATCTGACTCCGGGTGAACCGAGTCGCGCGGTGGACCGCCGGATCCGGAGGGCGTTGGAAAAACGCCAGGCGATGAGCGTAAAGGAGATCGGTCGGTTGTTGGCGCTGGAGGCCGGGGTGGTGGAAGAGGGATTGCGGCACCTGGTCGGCGCCGGGGAGGTCGAACGGTTGCGGCCGGTGGCTTATTTTGCCGAGGATCATGATTTTTACCGGTTGCGCCGCGTCGATGATCGGGCGTTTTTATGGGAGCAACGGTATCGCGAAACGGGGAGGGAAACGCCCCTCGATCCACGGAGTTTGATACGGCAGGCGCACTGGTGGATGGATCTCGCGGTTTTCTAGTTGGAAAAGATGGATTAACAAAGGATGACAAAATGAAAAAAATGATACGGGGCATAATGGTGTTGGGTCTGAGCGCGGGTTTGGTGTGGGCCGGAGATCTGAATAAAATTGTGGTGGATGGATCGACGACCGTCGGGCCCATCGCCAAGGCATTTGCCGAATACGCCATGCAGAAGAATCCGGCGCTGAACATTACGGTTAGCGAGTCCGGGAGCGGCAACGGGGCCAAAAGCCTGTTGAACAACGCGTGCGACGTGGCGACGATGTCGCGGCCGATGAAAAGTTCGGAGAAGAAGGCTGGCCAGGACGCGGGGATCCTGGTGTTCGAAAACGTGGTGGCCATGGACGGTCTGGCGATCGTTGTGCATGAGTCGAATCCGGTTCGGGGGCTGAGCCTCGACCAGATTCGTGCGATCTACTCCGGTGAAATCGTCAACTGGAACCAGTTGGGAGGGCCGAACCTGGCGATCGTATTGATCAGCCGCGACACCAATAGTGGAACCTACGAGAGCTTCGAAACCCTGGTGATGAAGGGGGCGAAGATCGGGTCCAAGGCGGAATATGTCGGGAGCAATGGAGCGATTCGCCAGCGGGTGGTAAGCACGCCTGCGGCGATTGGCTATGTGGGTCTGGCTTTTTGCGAAGGCGTCAAGGTGTTACCGGTCAACGGCGTCACGCCGTCAGCCGAAACCGTCCTGGACAAGTCGTATCCCATTGCCCGGCCGTTGTATATGTACACCAATGGGCGCCCGAAGGCGGGAACAACGTTGGGAGACTTTGTGTTGTTGAGCAAAACTCCCGAAGGCCAGAAAATCATCGAGGATACCGGGTATATTCCGGTGCGGTGAGGGTGGAAGGCCGACTCTCTGGCGAGCCGTTCGCTCGCAACCCGAACATGCCGGGGACCGCCGCTACGCGGAGCTTAGGCGAGGTTTTGCTCCGTTCGTAGTAGCGCCGCGTGAGGCGCGTTTTCCGGAGAACGTAATGAGTGAAGAAACAATCAATAGGACCCAAGCGCACTTATCAAAATCCCCGGCCCAGGGCCGGGGATTGCTTTTGACGCCAGCTGCGCGCCGGCGTCAATGGCTGGCCCGACATGTGGGGCAGGGGTTCCTGCTGTTGATCACCTCCCTGTCAACCCTGGCGGTCCTGTTTATTTTTTATTTCATCATCCGGGATGCGTGGCCTTTCGTGCAATTGCGGGGGGTCCGCGAATTTTTCACCAGTGTGCGCTGGTATCCTTCGGCGGCCCAGGCCGAATTCGGATCGGCCTCGATCCTTTTTGGCAGTGCCATCGTGACGCTGGGCGCGATTTTGGTGGCGGTGCCCCTGGGAGTGGCGGCGGCGGTGTGTTTGAGCGATGTTCTCCCCTTTAGCTGGCGACAGGGGGTCAAGCCCGTGATTGAGATTCTGGCCGCGATTCCCTCCGTGGCCTATGGTTTTTTTGCCTTGGTGGTCTTTGCCCCCCTGCTTCAGGAAAAAGGGGGACACCTGCTGGCGTGGGCCAGTTGGATGGTCGGAGTCCCCCTGCTGATGCTGGCGATTATCGTGGTGAGTGATCTGGCGACCACGCGGTGGTCGGACGCCCGACGACTGGCCGGACGGCTGGGCCTGGCCCTCGGACTGGCCTTGCCGGCCTTCTATGGCCTACTCCTGCTGTCCCGACGACTGGATAGTCTGACGATCAACAGTGGAACCAACGCCCTGAATGTGGCGGTCATCCTCGGCATCATGGCGTTGCCGACGGTGGTCAGTGTTTCGGAGGATGCGCTCCAGGCGGTGGGCCGTGAATTGCGCGAAGGGAGTTATGCCCTGGGTGCGACGCGAGCCGAAACGCTGGTGCGGATTGTGATCCCGGCGGCCCGGAGCGGGATCGTTGCCGCAATCATTCTGGGGGTCATGCGGGCCTTGGGCGAAACGATGGTCGTTTGGATGGCGTCCGGCAATGCCGCCCAGATTCCCGCTCCGTGGTTTAACGTGCTGGAACCGGTGCGGACCCTGACGGCGACCATTGCCGGGGACATGGGTGAAGCCGATCACGTCACGGGGTCGGCCCGGTATCATGTGTTGTTTTTCATGGCACTGTGCCTGCTGATTTTTTCGTTCCTGTGCAACGGCATCAGCCAGCGCTTCATCCGCAAGGCGCGTCGTTTTTCGGAGACCTGACCATGCGTATCGGCACCCGTAAGATTCTGGACCGGTCCTTCACCGTTCTGGGGGGCTTCTCGATCGGGCTGATGACGTTGGCCTTGATCGTGATCCTGGCGCCGATGTTTGTGCGAGGCTGGAGCGCCTTCTGGTTTCAGGGGACCATTGAACACCGGCGGCTGTTACTCGAAAAATTCGAGCGGGGTGACCGCACGAAAATCGAAGCTGAAATCCGGCGATTCGAGGAACTGCGCGCCCCGATTTACCGCCGGATTTCAGAATTCGAGGCGGAGTTGGCCCGTGGCGAAAGCGTCCGTCGGCGGCAATATGCGCCCTGTCTGCGCGATCTCAAAAAAGGGCTCAACGCCCTGCTCGGTCCGGCGCCCGATGCGCCCCGGCCCATGTTGGCGCGCGACCAATATGGTCAGACCCGCTGGGAACGCGCCCTGATTAAGCTCGATCACGTTCTGGTCCGGGAAAGCTGGGACTACTCCGATCCGACCCGGGGCGGAGTACGGGTCCGGGTTCCGCGGGTCCGCGAATTCGAGGGGACGCCGGTGTCGGCAATCTTTTCCGATCTGGAAAAGCAGTTGCCGGAGATACTTCAGCCCCGCCGCACCTTTTACTGGGGCTTTTTGACGGATGAGTCCTTCGATTCCCATTTTTTTGGCGGGATCTGGGCCGAATTGCTGGGGACCTTTTATCTCACGGTGGGGGCGATGCTATTCGCTTTGCCCATGGGGATCATCGCGGCGATCTACCTGACGGAATATGCAACCGATGGGCCGGTGATCCGCCTGATCACCACCTGTATCACGACACTGGCGGGAGTTCCGAGCATTGTTTTTGGGCTTTTCGGACTGGCTTTTTTTATCAATACCCTGCATTTATCCAGTTCGAAAAGTGTACTGGCCGGTTCGTTGACGCTCTCCCTGATGATTCTGCCGACCGTGATCCGTTCCGCCGAGGAGGCGATTCGCGCCGTGCCCCGGACCTACAAGGAAGCCGCGTTGAGCCTGGGGGCTGGGCGGTGGCAAACGGTGATCGGCGTGATTTTACCGGCAGCCCTGCCCGGAATTCTCACGGGTGCGATCATCAGCATGGGACGTGCGGCTGGCGAGACGGCCCCGATTATTTTTACGGCCGCGGTCAGTATCGGCAAACCCCTCACCCTGCTTCAGACCTTGACCCAGCCGACCCCGGCCCTGTCGTGGAATATCTATAATCTCGCCACCGAGCACGAAGCGATGGATGAAATCCGGCATGTCCAGTTCGGGATGGTGCTGGCGCTGGTCGCGCTCGTGCTCATTTTAAATATCGCCGCGATCGTGGTTCGCGCGCGCATTTCAAAAAAACTGAAAGGGTGACCCCATGAAAATCCTCACACCGGAGGGCCTCCCGCCCGCGTCCGACCCGGTGACGGGATCCGTCCCGCATGTTTCGGCCCGCGACTTTTCCGTATTTTATCGCGCCAATCCGGCGGTCAAAAAAATGACCCTTGATATTCCCACCGGCCAGGTAACGGCGATCATTGGCCCCTCGGGTTGCGGCAAGAGCACTTTCCTCCGCGCCATCAACCGGATGAACGACCTGGTGCCGGGTTGTCACACCTCGGGCGCCCTGGTTTTCGACAACGAAGACATCTATGGGCCCCAGATCGACGTGGTCGGCTTGCGACGTCGGGTGGGCATGGTCTTTCAAAAGCCCAATCCCTTTCCCAAGTCGATATTCGATAACGTGGCGTATGGTCCCACGTTATGCGGGCAATATGGCAAACGGGAACTGGCCGAGATCGTCGAGCGGAGCCTGGTGGGGGCCGCCTTGTGGGAGGAGGTCAAAGATCGTCTGCAACAGAACGCGCTGGGATTGTCGGGCGGCCAACAACAGCGGATGTGCATCGCGCGGGCGCTGGCGGTCAACCCCGAGATTCTGCTGATGGACGAACCAACCTCCGCGCTGGATCCGCGGGCGACGTTGCGGATCGAGGATCTGATCGCCGAATTACGGGGGCGTTACACCCTGATCATCGTCACGCACAACATGCAACAGGCAGCCCGGGTATCGGATTATACGGTCTTCATGTACGAGGGGGTGCGGGTGGAATTTGGATTAACGCGCCAACTCTTCACAAAGCCGATGGAAAAACAGACTGAGGATTACATCACGGGGCGATTCGGGTGACCGACGGCTCGGCCTTCGTAAGGAGAAACGGATGAGTATTTTATTGCACCGCGAAATCGATCGGTTGAAGCGGCAGATCCTGGAATTAAGCGCCGAGGTGGAGGAGACCCTGGTGATGGCGGTGAAGGCGGTGGAACACCGTGATCCGAATCTGGCGCGCAAAGCGACGGAAGGGGAGGCGGCGACGAATGTCCACGAGATTGACATCGAGGAGGAATGCTTGAAGATTCTGGCTTTGCACCAACCGGTGGCCGGCGATCTGCGCTTCATTATCGGCGTATTGAAAATCAATCAGGACTTGGAACGGATCGGCGATCTCGCCGGGCACATCGCCGAACGGGCAACGGTTCTTTCGGGGGAGGCCGCCTTGGAGGGGGTGTTCAGTTTGAACGAGATGTCCGGTAAGGCCCAACTGATGTTGAAAAAAAGTCTGGATGCCTTCGTGAACCAGAATCCGACGGCGGCCGAGGCGGTGTGCGCGGCGGACAGCGAGGTGGATCTACTGAAAAAGGAGATCAACCGGCAGGTCTTGGCGGCCATCCGGCGATATCCGGACCGATTGGAGGCCTATTTACAGGTCATGCATGTAGCGCGGCATCTCGAACGCATCGCCGACCATGCGACCAACATCGCCGAGGATCTGATTTACATGGTCAAAGGGGACATTGTCCGGCATCAGACCCCCATAGGGGTCGGGGAACCGCACATAAACCGGGCCCAGTTTTCGACCCCCATGTAACGTCCCATGGCGGCTTCACCCGCTTTTTCGACATCCACCACGATTAAGGCGTCCAGCGCGGAATTAAAGGCTGGATCGACATTGAAGGCGATGACTTCGCCGCCCAGCTTGAGATATTGCTTGAGCAATACGGGCAGACTCAGTCCGGACTCCAGATCTTCGATCAGATCGGTGAGGGTTTGAAGGTTGCCATTCAACTCGGCCGGGAGGCGGGGCAGGCGCAGGCGGCGGTCGCCGCGCAAGGGCGTGCGGGGCCGGACCCAGCCGGCCAATTCCGGATTTTGGGGCGCCCGGGGAAAGTGGCGTTGAATCAGGTGGCGCGAGGCGGGGTGATAGGAATTGCTGATGCTGACCGGCCCGAACAATTTGCGGTAGCGCGGGTTTCGCGCCAGGTAATGGGCCACGCCTTTCCATAACAGCAACAGGGGCAGATACCCGCGCTGATATTCGGCGCGCACAAAGGATCGACCCAATTCGAGGGCGGGCGTGAGGTGATCGAGCAGCGGGCGGCGGAATTTGAACAGGGTGTTGGTATAGAGGCCTTTCGGCCCGAACCGTTCGAGGATGCGGTCGGTCGGTCCCATGCGATATGCGCCGATGACCTCGGCGGTTTCGTCATTCCAGATGAACAAGTGCAGATAGTGGGCGTCAAAGGCATCCAGGTCGCGGGCCAGGCTGGTGCCTTCTCCGACGGTCCGGAAGGTCATCTCGCGCAACCGTCCAATTTCGGGCAATAAGTGAGGCATTTCCGCCGCCGTGGCGACTAGCACCCGTAGCGCCCCATGGGTGAGCAGGGTATGGTCTGCGTCCCAACGCGCCAGGTCGGCGCGCAGGGCATCGGGCGCGGTAGGGGGCGCAATGGGTTCCGGAGCGGTGGGGAGCCGCCGGAACCGGGTGGGGGGCGCGAATAGACGTCGGGCCGGGCTCGGGCTTTGGGGGTTCGCGCGGCAGGCCAGGGTATCGACCCGGAGCCGGAGATAGTTGATCAGGGTTGCGTCGGTTTCGAAGGAAGCCAACCGTTCGGCCGGCATCGCCCGCCCCACTTCGACCTTCAGAGCGGAGCCGCGCTTATTGATCAATTCATGGGGGAGTAGGGCGGTTTGCAGGCGGGGATGAACCAAGCCGGCTATCTGAAACCAGGGGCTGTTGGCGCCAGCGACGTGGATGGGGACTACCGCGGCGCGGCTGGCGCGGATTAGGCGGCCGATATTGACGTTCCATGGGGGATCGCGGATTTCACCGGCGCTCCAGTTGAGCCGGGCGACTTCCCCGGCGGGGAAGACGAGGAGCACGCCCCCATTGCGCAACCAGCGGAGGGCCGCCGTCATGCCGGCGCGATTCTGGGCGATGGCGCCCGGGCCGCCGAACGGGTTGACGAAAAAGGCGAAGTCATGGCATTCGGGAACCCGGTCGAGCAGAGAGTTCAACAGCACCCGACAATCGGGGCGGATGGCATGGAGCAGGGACATCAGCAACAGCCCTTCGATCACACCGCTGGGGTGGTTGGCGACGACCACGACGGGGCCCTGGCGGGGGAACGCGGCCCAATCGGTGACGCGGGATTCGGCGCGAACGTCCAGCAGTTCCAGCGCGCGGGTCGGAAAATAGCGGGCATCGCCGCCGTTTTTGAGAGCGCCGTAAATTCGGTTCAGCCGGCTGAGCTGGAGCAGTTGCTCCAGCGAGCGCGCCAGAATCTCGGCGGGCGGTTGCAGGGCGGGATGAGGCGCCGTCCATGAAAGGCGGAACGGATTATCGTTCAATGCCAGCCGGTCGGTGACCATCGGAAACCTCCTTGTAGATGGATCGAATTCGAATGATCGCAGTATCGGTGGAGGGTGTTGGTTCCGGATGAAAATCCGGTCAGAATTGCGTTAAACGGTGGCGCGGCCCCGGCGGGATTCCGGCGTCGGAAGGGAAGGGAAACCGGCGGCCACCGCGCGAACGATGGCAGCGGCCGCATGGGGATGTCCATGTTGGGCGGCATTCGCGGACAAGGCGGCAAGTCGGTCGGGATCGGCCAGCAGAGCGCGGATTTTCCAGGCGGCATCCGGCGGATCGAAAAGCCGCGCGGCACACCCATTTTCCAGCAGGTATTCGCAATTCCGTTGTTCCTGGCCGGGAATCGGATCGACGATCAGGAGGGGTTTCCCTTTGGCCAGCGATTCGGCGCACGTCAAGCCGCCGGGTTTGCTGACAATCAAGTTGGCGGCATCCATATAATCGTGCATGGCAGGGGTGTATCCGAGAATGGTCAACGGCAGGGTGGCGCCCTGGACGGCCCGCCGGGCGGCGGTTTCCAGGGCGGGATTTCGACCGGCGATCACCACCCATTGACCGGGGGGCGGGTCTTCAACCAGCGTCCGGATGAGTTCGACGGTCGGTCCCACGCCACAGCCGCCGCTCAGAAGAAGAACGAGAGGAAGGTGGGGATCCAGTCCGAGCCTTCGGCGCGCGGCTTCGGGGGACGGGGACGGAGCGAAGGCGGGCAGGATGGGAATCCCGGAATGGACAATGCGGGACGCCGGTTGTCCCTGGCGGATCAATTGGCGGCGGGCTTCCTCGGTGGCGACAAAATAGGCGTCGACGCCGGGAGTAAACCAAAGCGCATGCACGGCGAAGTCGGTGACAATGCCGTGGAGACTGAATCCTCGATTCTTACACTGCGGCTGAGTGGCGATGAGTTCAAGGGGAAGGAAATGAGTACACAGGACGGCGTCCGGCGATTCGCGGTTGAAAAATTTCCAAAATGAAGTCGTGTTCAAGCGGTTAAACACGGTGCGGAGACGGCGTTCGAAGGGGCGATGGGCGAGGCGATCGCTACGCGAATACAGATAGCCCCAGAGTTCCGGGGCGGAACGGACCAGGCGGAGATAACCTTGCGCATAGGTGGTGCGGTAAAGAGGCGGGGTGAAATCGAGAACGTCGCGCAGGACGACGGGGTGGCCGTCAGTCCGGGCGGCGGCCGCCAGCGCTTCGGCCGCCCGGCGATGCCCGTTGCC
>CAZCDO010000128.1:0-11875 GCA_964497135.1 uncultured Verrucomicrobiota bacterium | reverse complement strand
CTGATGGCGATGCCGAGGCTTCCGGGGGTATCGGGCTGTTCCGCGAGAATTTTCCGGCCGATCTGGGTGCTGGGGTTGGGGCTGGGGACGCATTCGGCACCCCAGGTTTGCATCATGATCTTGCGGAACGGTTTCTGGTCGAAGCTGATCCGGACCATGTAGACCTTGCATTCGAGACCCATGAGTTTACAGCCGAGCGCGATGGCACTGCCCCACTGGCCGGCGCCGGTTTCGCTGGTGAGGCGTTTGATGCCGAATTCGCGGTTGTAATAGGCTTGGGCAATGGCGGTATTGGTCTTGTGGCTTCCGGCGGGGGAAACCCCCTCGTTTTTGTAGAAAATCTTGGCCGGTGTTTTGAGCGCTTTTTCGAGGCCCACGGCGCGGACGAGGGGGGAGGGGCGCCATTTTGCGAGAATGGCGAGAATCTCCTCCGGAATCGGAATCCAGCGCTGGGTGGAGACTTCCTGCTCGATCAGGTTCATGGGGAAAACCGGCGCGAGGTCGGCGGGACCCACCGGCTTGCCGTCCTTGCCCAGAGGCGGAGGAACAGAGTGGGGGAAATCGGCCTGGATATTGTACCATTCGCGGGGAATTTCATGGTCTTCGAGAACGACTTTGACAGGTTCGAACATGGTAGTACCTTTCCGGATGAATGGACCTCAGAGCCCGGTGCAATGGAGAAAATATACGCGATCTGTTTCTGTTTGCAAGAACAAAGGGAAACAAATCGAGACCTGGCCTTTCCCGAATTGGAAGCCGGGCGCGGGCGGGGACGGGACCATGCCCTTCCGGGCACCCGCCAAACGGTTTTTTCGAAGATTCAGCCGTTCGTAGTGACGCCGTAAGGCGTTTTTTAGCCCTTGCAATTGCGGCCGGGAATTTGTGCTGTCGGGGGATTTGCGCTTGCATCCGGAGGATGAAAGGGCTATAACTTCGCCACATTTTGATGAAGGATAAGTCTTCGGGACGGGGTGAGTCGCGCCAGGGTGCGGCAAGTCCCCACCGGCGGTATAGCCCGCGACTCCTGCCGGGTGGCAGGATTGACACGATGCGATTTCGTGGCCGACAGTAAAGTCTGGATGGGAGAGGACTGCGACGGGTGACCGTTGCTGTTAGGATCTCCGCCGAAGCCTGTTCTTCGGCGGTTTTTTTATGACTGAAAACGAACCTAATCCAGCGAATGATTTCGCCTCGATCGATGCGGTGCTCGATGCCGTCCGACTCGGCGAATTAGTGGTGATCACCGACGATGCCAACCGCGAGAACGAGGGCGATTTGATCGTCGCGGCGGAGCAGGCGACCCCGGAAGCTATCAACTTCATGGCCCGGTTCGGGCGGGGCCTGATCTGTGTGGCCCTGACCCGGGAACGGCTGGCCGCATTGAACATTCAGCGTATGCCGCCGCGGGGCGGGGGCGATTCATTTTCCACGGCGTTTATGGAATCGGTCGATGCGCGGCACGGCGTGACCACCGGAATCAGCGCATTTGACCGGGCGGAAACCATCCGGGTTTTACTGGCCGAGACCAGTCGACGGGACGACCTGGTCAGCCCGGGGCACACTTTTCCATTGGAAGCGAAGGAAGGCGGGGTATTGCGGCGGGCCGGTCATACCGAAACAGCCGTGGACCTGGCCCGACTGGCGGGCTTGAAGCCGGCGGGGGTGATTTGTGAAATATTGCGGGAGGATGGGCAGATGGCCCGGCTTCCCGAACTGCAGCGGTTTGCCCGCGAGCACGGACTAAAAATGACCACCGTCTCGAACCTGATCGCCTATCGTCGTCGCCGTGAAAAGCTGGTGGAATTCATCCGGACCATCGAGTTGCCCACCCGTTTCGGGGCGTTTCAACTCAAGCTGTATCGTTCGGTGCTGGACAACGAAAATCACCTGGCATTGGTGATAGGCGATCCGACCCGGGTTCCCGCGCCGCTGGTCCGCGTCCATAGCGAATGCCTGACCGGCGATGTGTTCGGTTCATTGCGTTGCGATTGTGGTCTCCAACTGCAGTCGGCGCTCGAACAGGTGGCGCAATCCGGGGCCGGAGTCGTGCTGTACATGCGGCAGGAGGGGCGGGGAATCGGGCTGGCTAATAAAATCCACGCTTACGAGCTTCAGGAAAAGGGGTTGGATACCGTGCAGGCCAACCAGGAATTGGGATTTGATGCGGATTTGCGGGATTACGGGGTGGGCGCCCAGATTCTTTCGGATCTGGGCTTGGCCCGAATCCGTTTATTGACCAACAATCCCCGGAAAGTGGTGGGGCTCGAAGCCTACGGATTGACGATTGAGGAACGGGTGCCGCTGATCTGTCCGGCGACCCCGCACAGCGCCCGCTATTTAAAAACCAAAAAAGATAAACTCGGCCACCTGCTCTGAAGGCGGACGGGGGTGCCCGTCAGGCCGTCGGAACCGGGAGTGCGAGACCTAGGAGGACCAGATGAGTGCAGTACGTGAATTATCGGGCAATCTGATCGGCAAGGGTTTGCGGGTGGGGATCGCCATTAGTCGGTTCAATGATTTTTTTACCAAGGAACTCAAAGGCGGAGCCTTGGATGGCTTGATCCGTCATGGCGTGCTGGAAAAGGACATCGTTGTGGCCTGGGTTCCCGGGGCCAACGAATTACCGCTGGTTTTGCAGAAAATGGCCGAATCGGGCAAGTTTGACGCCCTGATCGGGCTGGGTGTTGTGATTCAGGGGGCGACGGCCCATGCCGACTTGATTAATGGGCAGGTTTCACGCTCGCTGGCCAAGATCGCGATGGACACGCATCTGCCCGTGATCAACGGTGTGGTCTGCGCCGGAAACCTGGAACAGGCGATCGAACGGTGTGGGAGCAAAGCCGGCAACAAGGGGTGGAGCGCGGCTGAATCCGCCGTTGAAATGGCCAATCTCTACCGTGAAATGGGGGCTTGATGTTGATGCAGAGTCGACGTCAGGCCCGTGAATGGGCGGTTCAGATTCTGTTTCAACTGGATTTCAATCCGGCCGAACTCCAGCCGACTTTGGACGCTTTCTGGCCGGAGCCGGCGCCCCAGGATAAAAACCGTGCCTTCACCCGGGAATTGGTCGAGGGGGTGTTGGAACATCGGGCGGAAATCGATGCCCTCATTCGACGGCAGGCGGAAAATTGGGATCTCGACCGGATGGGTACGGTGGAGCGCAATGCTCTCCGGCTGGGGGTGTTTGAGATGTTGTATCGAAAGGACATTCCGCCCGTGGTTACCATCAATGAAGCCGTTTCGACGGTCAAGGCGCTGTCCGATGAAAATGCCGGTCGTTTTGTGAATGGGATTCTGGACCGCTTCCGCAAGACGTTGAAGCGACCGGCGCGGACCGCCGAACCCTGATCCCTTTGGATGGTTGGGGAGGAGTGGTCATTATGGCAAGTTGGTTGAAAGCTTTATCCCGGACGCGTGAAGTGCTCCGGGGTGTAACCCGTTTCGTGCTGGGCGGTCGGGTATTGGATGGCGCCACCCTGGAGGAGTTGGAGGTGGCGCTGATCAGGGCCGACGTGGCGCCCCGTCTGGTTGCCGGGTGGGTCGAAGAACTCCGCCGGCCGGGTTCCCTGGCCGATCCGGTGGTCCGCCTGGACGAACTGTTGCGGAATCAGATCCCGGAGCGACCGGCTTATGTCTGGCCTGATCGCAAGCCGACCGTAATCCTGATTCCGGGCGTGAACGGATCGGGTAAGACCACCACCGCGGCAAAATTGGCCTGGCAGATCCGCCAGGCCGGGAAAGTTCCCTTGCTGGCGGCCGGGGACACCTTTCGCGCGGCGGGGACCGACCAACTGCGGATCTGGGCCGGCCGGGCGGGATGTGAGATTGTCTCCGGAAAACAGGGGTCGGATCCCGCCGCGGTGGCCTTTGATGCGGTTCAAGCGGCGGTGGCCCGCGGCTGTGATGTGGTCCTGATCGATACCGCCGGACGCATGCACACCAAGACTCATTTGATGGACGAATTGCGCAAAGTTCAACGGGCCATCGCCAAGGTTCTGCCCGGCGCGCCGCATGAAGCGTGGATCGTTCTCGATGCCATGCTCGGTCACAATGCCGTAGTTCAGGCTCGGATGTTTCAGGAGTGTATCGGGTTGACCGGTGCGGTAATCAGCAAACTGGACGGATCGTCGAAAGCGGGCTTCGTGTTGACGATCGAGGCCGAATTGAAGATTCCGGTTTTATTTGCCGGTTTGGGGGAAGGGTTGGAGGATCTGGCTCCCTTCGATTCCAAAGCATTTATCCGGGCCCTATTGGCTCCCCCGGGTTGAACCCGTCTGGCGAGGACTAGACCGCCGATGAAGCAGAGCGCAATAACCGATGCGAAGTTTATGCGGGAAGCGCTGGCTTTGGCGCGACGGGGCGAAGGATTGACTCGTCCCAATCCGCCGGTCGGAGCCGTGGTCGTTAAAAACGGATGGACCATCGGGCGGGGCTGGCACCGGAAGGCCGGTGGGCCGCACGCCGAAATTTATGCCCTGCGCCAGGCGGGGACGAACGCCCGCGGCGCGACTCTATATGTAACTTTGGAACCTTGCAGTACGACAGGGCGGACGCCGCCCTGTACGGAGGCCATTCTCGCCGCCGGAATTCGACGCGTGGTTTTCGCCCTGAAGGATCCCAATCCCCGCCATGCTGGACGGGCGGCGGGCCTCTTGCGCCGAGCGGGGATCGAGGTGTGTGCGGGAGTGGAACAGGATGCTGCCCGGGAATTGCTGCAACCCTTCACGCAATGGATCACGACCGGGCATCCCTGGGTCACGCTCAAGCTGGCGCAAACCCTTGATGGCCGGATCGCCGACGCCGGTGGAACCTCCCGGTGGATCAGTTCTGCCGTCGCACGGGGTTGGGTTCAGGATTTGCGCCGACGGAGCGACGGGATTTTGGTCGGCGCCGGAACAGTGATCGCCGACAATCCCTCCCTGTTGCCCCGACCCGACCGGGGACGTCAGCCGTGGCGGATGGTGGTCGATAGCCGCGGGCGTTGCCCACGGACGGCCCGGATATTTTCCGATGATGCGGCCGGCCGGACGATTTTGGCGACTACTCGGTGTTGTTCCAATGCGCACCGATTGGCGCTGGAAAGACGGGGCGTCTCGGTATGGATTCTGCCGGCCACACGGCAGGGCCGGGTGGATTTGCACGCCTTATCCGCCCGGTTGGGGCGGGCAGGGCTGTTAAGGGTGCTGTGCGAAGGCGGGGGTGAATTAGCCGGCGAATGGCTCCGGGTAAATCGGGTGGATGAAATGATTCTTTTTGTCGCCCCCAAAATTTTAGGCGGTACCGGAATCCCCGCGATTTCCGGAGCGGGTTGGCGGTTGGCGGCGGCGCCGGCTTGGCGCTGGTCCCGGATCCAGCGGGTGGGTGACGATTTAATGATGCGGCTGGTGAGAGGAAGTTGAGGCATACATGTTTACCGGACTGATTGAAACCGTTGGGCGGCTGTCGGCCCGCGAACCGCGCGGCGAAAGCGTGCGCCTGATCGTGGACGGAGGGCATTGGAATGCGCCGCTGGTTCTGGGCGAGAGCATTGCGGTCAACGGCGTCTGTCTGACCGTTGCGAAATTCGATGGCGCGCAGTTTTCAGCCGATCTTCTGGATACGACTCTGGCGCTTACGGCCTTGGGGGTGAAACCGGTGGGGGCGTTGCTAAATCTGGAGCGGGCTCTGAGGGTGGGAGACCGGATGGGCGGGCATTTTGTGACCGGCCATGTGGACGGGATGGGAACGATCGAAGTGATTCAGCCGGCCGGACCCGACTGGTTGATCCGGGTCCGGGCACCGTCTGAATTATTGCGCGCGATGCCGCCCCGGGGTTCTGTGGCGCTGGATGGGATCAGTCTGACCCTGGCCGCGACGGGCTCCAATTTTTTTGAGGTCCACCTGATTCCCCATACCTTGCGGAACACCGCGTTGTCCGCCTCGCGACCGGGTGATCCGGTCAACCTGGAAACAGACCTGATCGGCAAATATGTGGCGCACTTGCTGGGCGACGCTTCCGGGAAGACATCGATGACCTGGGATGCCTTGCGGCAGGCGGGCTTCGCGGTGGGTGGAGTGGCCGAATAGAATAGCCCCCAGCAAACCCAATGAAATCCTTCGAGTGGCTCAAGTTGAAAGAGGGGGAATGGCGGGTCGGTGCCGGCGCGGGACGATTTGTCCGGGTTTTCCCGGACGGTCCCGGCACCTATGAAATTCCTTTCCTTCAAGCGGGAAACAGCCTGGAATTCGAGGTGTCTCCGTGGCCGTCCGACGTGACGGGTCTGGATTGGGAGTTGGTGAATAAAACGAAACGCCTGCGCTATTCGGGGCGGATCGAATGGGATAAGCCCCGGGGCAGGATCGACGCTTTGGTTCCGGCTGAATATTCCTGGCGCGTGACCCCGGCGGGAACCGGCCAAACGCACGAGTTTTCCCCGATCGGGGTTGGAACGGTGATTGCCGCCTTGGGCGACAGCATTACTGAGGGGTATTGGAGCCGTGGATTTCAGAACGATCCAATCCGCCTGACCGCCGATCTGTTCCCGGCCCAATCGGTTTCACTGGATGGCCGGAATTTTCCCCAATATGCGCCCACGACGTCTATTCATGCGCCCGGAATCACTTGTTTTGAAAGTTGGATGACCCGCTTGAACGACCGCCTGACGACGGCGTGGGGAACCCCGGTGTTCATCGCCAATGAGGGGTGGGGAGGCTATACGACTGCCGATTACCTGCGCTTGATCGATACCGATCAGCAATGGCAGGAGCGCCTGCGCCGGCTGGCGCCACAGGCTTGGTTGATTCATCTGGGGGTTAATGATGAACGCGCCCACCGGCCGGGAGCGGATTTTGGTGCCGATTTGCGGGCGATAGTCGCCCGGTTGGTCGAAAATTATGGCGCCGATCCACGCCGGATTTTTGTTGCGCGGCCCTGTTACGATTATTGGGAGCAGGCGTCTGAATTTTTAATCGCCTATATCAGGGAAATCGATCTCATCCGGGCTGATTTTGGCCTGCCGGAAGGTCCGGATTTTTATGCCGCGTATGGTGTGGAGAAAGAGCGCTGGTATGGCGCGGATCCCGTTCATCCGAACGTGGCGGGGATGAATTACAT
Organism: uncultured Verrucomicrobiota bacterium; assembly: GCA_964497135.1. Taxonomy (GTDB): domain Bacteria; phylum Verrucomicrobiota; class Kiritimatiellia; order CAIKKV01; family CAIJXV01; genus CAIJXV01. The sequence goes on along the minus strand of CAZCDO010000128.1, from coordinate 4,782 downwards.
GGCGGACCTATGGGCGCGGGCAATGGGCCCATCCATTTCAATGGCCTTTCATTGAAATGGGTGGGCCATTGAACCAAGGGGTTTTTCTGCCCGTTGCGAACATCTTGACGGCCCAGTCTCTATCCTCAAGGAACGACCGGACAAGGAGAAACGCCCGGTGATCCTGTTCTCAAACCGCCCTCCCTGAGGAGGGCCAACTGTCCGTTTTTTCTCGCTCCAAGAATTCCACTTTTGAAAGCTCCACGACACTCATCGGAATCCTTCTCGACATGTCGGGCCCCCGGATGTTTAATGGGAAAGTCTCGGTTGACCGTCTCAGGCCCGCAACGGACCGGGGCAAAGAAGCGAGTTCACGAGAAAATGAAAACCTTGCCAATCCTGCTCCTGCGTAATCGCGAGGCGTTCTGGGAAGCCTTGCGTTCAAGGAAGCTGGGTTGGAGGGAGTTGTTCAGCCTGGTTGCGTTCGTCGTGTTCGTATGTGGCGTGTACGGGGCGGTGCTCGCGGGATGGAGATCTCCTCGTTTATCGCTCTATGTCGCCATTAAATTGCCCATCCTTTTCCTGGGGACCACGGTTGTGGTTGCCGCCTTCAACTGGATGACGGCCAGTCTGCTTGGATCCGGTTTATCTTTCCGAACGACCGTCCTGGTCGTCTTTGCCTCAATGACCATGGGTTGCTGGATTCTGCTTTGTCTCGTGCCGGTGGCTCTGTTCTTCTTGCTGTCCGGGGTTTCCTACACGGGGACTCATGATGATCTGCGCTATGCTCATAATGCGATCCTGATGACACACATTCTCATCCTGGCTCTCGCCGGAGTGGCCGGTAACGCCGCTCTCCTCAAAGGACTTCGCCTGACGGTCCGGCAACGGTGCCCGGTGATGGGGCTTTGGGTTCTCTGGCTGATCGCCTTTGCGTTCGTCGGCTGTCAGATGTCTTGGATTCTCAGGCCCTTCGTCGGCAGTCCTTTCTACCCCGTAGACTTCATGCGGCCGGATTGCCTGGACCGCAATTTTTATGAGTTCGTATTCACCGAAGTGCTCCCGTACCTTTTGACGGGAGGAAAATAGGAGATATGCAATGCCTGAACAGGATAACGCCGGTTCGTTGAAAGTTGCTCCCCCACCTCTCCCGCGCGGTTATGAAGCATCAGGGGCCGACAATATTGTGGCCGCCCTGCTTAAGGCCCCGCAGACCGTCTCCCATTCAATTGCGAATCAGAAAGGCCTTCTGCGGTCGGCGGGCCTACTTCTGGGAGTGGCCGTCGGCTGTCATGCGATCTTTGGCTTGGCAGTGGGCCTGTTTGGCGGGATATCCGTGGGGGTCATGGATATGGTCAAAGTTCCTCTGGCCGCCGTTTGTGCGCTACTGCTCTGTTTTCCCAGTCTGTATGTTTTCGCCTGTGTGGCCGGGTCGCCGTTGTCCCTGTCGCAGACGGTCATGCTGGGCTGTTCCTGCCTTGCGATGGTCGGCCTGCTCCTGGTTGGGCTGGCACCCGTCGCCTGGCTTTTTGCGGTATCCACGCAGAGCCTGCCGTTTGTGGTCATGCTCGCATTTTTGATTTGGCTGATCGCCCTGGCATTTGCCGCACGCTATGTCGGCAAACTGAAGGTAAACCTCCTGTTCCAGCGTCAATCCGGAATCATGCTGTGGTTGATCATTCTCATGGTGGTGACCCTTCAAATGGCAACCTGCATGCGACCCATGCTCACAAAACCAGACCGGGGATGGTGGACGAGCGAGAAAATGTTTTTCCTGACCCATTTCGGATCGACGTTTGAAAAGAAGTAAGCGTGAGGCCAGGATAGGGTGGCAGTGCAACCCATGACAGAGACTGAACAACAGAGGGTCGTTTGTACGGGATGCGCCCGGATGATTCCGGAGCGGGTGGATTTCTGCCCTCATTGCTCCGCTCCCATTGGGCCGAATGTGTGGCTCGATCCATATAAAAGGATCTTTGCGGGAGGATACGTCAACCGGAATTTCACGAGTGGGCATCCCCGAAAATGGACGATGAAATTCGAAGTCTTTATCAGCAGCGTATCGATCCTTCTCCTGATCGGCATGGCCATCCATGAGCTTTTTATGCCGGGAAAAAAGAGTATGGAAACATTTCAAACCCTGCTTTACCTGATGACTTGGGGGGTATTGGTCATGGTTTTCAACTACCGAGTGATCAAGAACTATAAACGCTTATACGGCGCTCCCGGGGATTGCATCGTCCAACCTCCTTCTGAGCGGGAATCCCCTGATCCGGATATTCCTTAAAAAAAGCCGATGGAATCACTCGGGATGAAAGATCATAAAGCGCTTCAAGCCGTTCTTCTCATTTTGCTAACGGGATGTGCCCAACCAGCGGGGAACCTGCTGCCCTTTCAGCAGAGCCAGACGGCAGCCCATGGAGGAGCGGCAGCGGGTGCGGGAGCCCGATCAATTGCGGGCCAAGCACCTACAAGCCTGGCAGAAAGAGCTGTCCAGGAAAACCATCCGAGGGAGCAGGAGGAGCGGGCCGGGCAGGGAGATTGAAGGCTGAAACAAGGCGATAATTTGTCTTGAATGTCTTTTTTTGCCTGATATTATGCTGACATCGAAATTGATGGCACTATGTCATCAAAAACGATGTCATTTAATTATTGGGAGGTTTTATGAAAACACTAACTTTAAGAAATGTGCCGGATGGAGTCGTAGATCACATTGTTGAAGCTGCCAAAGAAAGCCATCAGAGCATGAACGCCACTGTGGTACAGGCATTACGACGGCATTTTGGGATGGAAGCGCATCCGCGACGAAAACGTGACCTGACCGCATTTGCCGGGTTATGGCAACAAAGCGATTTTGATGAGTTTGAACGAGCCACTGGTGAATTCGGCAAGATAGATGAGGAGTTGTGGAAGAAATGAAACGGTGCATTGATACTTGCTCGTATTCGCGTTTGATGCGGGGAGATGTGAACCTTCAAACCTGTCTTGAAGAAGCGGATCTCCTATTTGTGCCCGTCATCGTGTTGGGTGAGATTCATGCCGGATTTGAAGCGGGAACCCGTTTAGCCGAAAATGAAAACCGATTGAAATCATTCTTGGAACTCCCGGGCGTACGCATTCAAGACGTCACATGGGATATTGCCCGGCGGTATGCGATCCTCGTCAATGACCTGCGCCTAAAGGGGACGCCTATTCCCACCAACGACCTTTGGATTGCCGCAACTACACTCGAACTCGGTGCCCGCCTAGTCACCTATGATGCCCACTTCAAAAAGATTCCCAGCCTGATCGTTGATATCCCTTACGGGAGCCACCAACCAGGCTAGTTTGACCACGCAATGATGCGTCTTGCCTGTGCTATCTTGACAGATGACATCGTATTCTCTCGACGAGTTCTCGCCCATTTCGGCTCTCTTGAAGGGACGCCAACGTATGGCCAACGGGTGAAGCCCTTTTGTTTTCAGATAATTCGTGATTCGCTTGCGGTCAGCAACGACGATCAAAGGAAGCACTGCGACAACAAGAGCGGTCGCAGCGAGAACAAGCAAAATAATCAGAATTGTATTCCCGTTCATATCTTCAATTCATGTTCTCCAGGCCAACAATGGCGTTACCCTGACGCTGGCACCCGGAATTTCCACGCAATTCACTATACCTCCGGCAAGGGGGGGCGGTCTACTCGATTTATCAGCCCTTTAGCCCTTGACGGTGACTGGGCCGGGTGCAAATATGCCGATCAAAGCAAGGGGGTTGGATGGGATCGAGCCGGGGAGGGGCATCAGCAATGGGGCTCTTTATCCCGATATCCCGATGAATAATTCGCGAAACGGCGTTACTTGACGGCAACGCAAGGTCTTTTCATTCAAAGTTCCGCGATGACGTTCTCCAGGCCCCGCAACCGGTAGCGCTTACAGACGGCACGGATTTCAGCGAGGTCCGCGTCGGGGTTGTGCCTGAGCAATTCGAGAATGTCGGCTTTGGATCTAAGCCCGCCCGCATAGAGTTTAAGTGCCACTAGTTGCGGCAAGGGGACCAGCTTCAGGGGGCTACCCGGTCGCACGACCAGGGTGGCGGAGCGGATGGCATCCTCGATCACTACCGGGAAACGTCCGGCGAAGCTGACGATCTGCAGCAGCCCGAAGGCACCCGTGACGTCAATGACGCCACCCAGTGGATCGGCGCCGTCGGGTTCGCGCAATTCCGCCGTGAAACCGGCCTGCCGGAGAGATATCAAAACGTCACGTAAGGTTGAAATGTCGGCATTGACGCCAAGATCCACATCATGCGTCTGCCGGACGTAATGGTAGGCGGCCAGCGCGACCGCGCCGATGACAACGGCATCGACCCGATGGCGTTCGAGAATCGCGGCGACCTGCTCGGCCGCGGACAATATGGACAACGGCGATTCCATGGATCATGCATCCTTCACGGCAGGGTTCAACCCTGAGAAGCGATCCTTCAGCGAAAGGGCCTCGTTAATGCGATTTTCAATGGACATCGCACGCAAGCGCGACAGTTCCCGATCAAAAGATTGCCGGGCACAGTGGCTCTTGCGCAGGCGGGGGAAACCCGTCTTTGCAGGTGCTGTTGCGGATCTTTGATTTCGGACCTGTTTCATGGTTGGATACTTTGCCAACTCAATGAGCGAAAAGCAAGCGCTGGGAAATGCCAGCCGTTTGTAAGGGTTTCCCGGTGTCTGGCAGGAACAAATGATGAGCGAAAGGGATAAGGCCAAAATAAGATAGACAGACAGAAGCACGATCCATATTATTAGGACATGCCTGTTGTGTTCAGATTCGAGGG
>CAZCDO010000127.1:0-11914 GCA_964497135.1 uncultured Verrucomicrobiota bacterium | reverse complement strand
ACAGGTCTGCGCATGGATGCACCGAATCAGATGCGCCCCCACTAACCCCCGCCGGGTAAATTCGCTTGTAAAGTCGCGGGGTTCATCTTATAACGTAAAGCATCTTTCGGATTATGAACTTGAGCCGGAGTCTGCAACTTGCCTGATGATGCAGACCGTCGTTTTAATGACAACGGTAGGCGGAAGTCGATTCAGGATTGGGTCGGTTGGATAAAGAGTGGCGAACAATAATGGGAAGGTTTAAATCATGAAGCGTTTTATTCTCAGCAGTCTGGTGGCGGGTATTGTGGCAATCGGTATTTCGGTCAATGCGGAAGAGGCGGCTCCGGCCGTTCCGGCGGCTCCGGTCGAGAAGGCGGTCAAGAAGGAACGCGCCCCGATGCCCCCCGCGGTTGATATTACCGTGACCGGTACGTTGCAGAAAAAAGAAGTCACCAAGCAGGACAAGAAATCCGGCAAGGACATCACCCGGGTCCACTTCGGCCTGGTTCAGGAAGACGGCAGCCTGGTGATGCTGCCCTCGCCCCGCGCCAAGAAGGGCGAAGCGGCGGCCATTAATCTCGATGCGTTTGTCGACAAGAAGGTGAAAGTGGTCGGCAAGGGTCGGGAAGTGGCCGACAAGAAGGGCGCCAAGAAGACCGTTGTTTCCGAAATCACCACGATCGAAGAAGTGGCGGCCGCGCCGGTTGCCAAGTAACAAGACGTTCGGTTTTGTTCGAGAAGGGGGGGATTACATCCCCCCCTTTTTTCGTTTTAAAGTTAATCCGGAGCCGTGGGCTGCGGTTGATACATCAATTCAAGGGATGGATCGACGTCGAGATCCATGGGGTGCGATTCAGGTTTTTTGGCGAAGGCCGGGGATCCGGCTAATCCGGCGATCATGGCGGCATTATCGGCGCAGAAGGCCGGGGGCGCCATCAGGAGCCGGACCCGGCGCCGGGTGGCGAGGGCGGTCATTTGTTCCCGCAGGCGCCGATTCAGCGAGACGCCGCCGACCACGGCGAGGTAAGGTTCATCGCGAAGCGCGTCATCGGTGCGGCGGACGAGGGAGTCGACGATGGCTTCCTGGTAGCTGGCGGCCAGATCGGCGAGGCGGGAATCGGCGGGGTTCAGGGGGTGGTCCTTGAGATGATAGAGCAGGGCGGTCTTGAGTCCGCTGAAGCTCAGGCAGAGCAGATCGTGGGTGGGGTCGTGATGGTGGGGGCGCCGGGTGAGTCCGCGAGGGAAGCGAACGGCCTGAGGGTTTCCATTTTGGGCGGCCCGATCAATGGCTGGGCCGCCGGGATAACCCAGGCCCAGGAGGTTGGCCCCCTTATCGAAGGCTTCCCCGGCGGCATCATCAATGGTTTGTCCGATCAGGCGATAAACGCCGGGCTTGGACATCCGAACCAGGCAGGTATGGCCTCCCGAGACGATCAGGACCAGCAGGGGACAGGCGGCGGCCGGGTCCGGGGCGGCGGGATCGAGAAAGGCCGAATAGAGATGCGCCTCGATATGATTGATCGCGATCAGAGGACGCCGGAGACGGAGGGCGAGGCTCTTGGCGGCGGCGACGCCGATCATCAGGGCGCTGGCCAGGCCCGGTCCCGAGGTGACGGCAATGCGGTCGATCCGATCCCACTCGAGCCCGGCTTGGGCGCGGGCTTCCTCGATCACCGGCATGATTTTTTCGACATGATTGCGGGACGCAATTTCAGGGACGACCCCGCCATAGGGACGATGGAGGGCGACCTGCGAAAAAATGACCTGGGACAAAACTTCGCGACCCGCGCGGACCAGGGCGGCGGAGGTTTCGTCGCAGGAGGTCTCGATGCCGAGGATAATCATGGAGTACTCACTGCCGGGAGGCGTCGTGTGAATGGAAAATCATGAGGCCCTGTAAAATATCCAGGGCCCGTTCGAGCGGCCGATCGACAATTCCGGCCAGGTCTTCGGGGGGGGACGCTTTGGCGAACAACTCGGGGTTTTCGATGCGGGCCCGTTTTTGGAGTATTTTTTGCCATTCGCCCGGGGTGACCGGTACGGTGATGTCGGGGGGGATGCCTTTTTCGTGAATGGGCCGGTCGGACGGGGTGTGGTAGTGGGCGGTGGTCAACCGGAGGGCATTGGATTCGTCGAGGGGAAAAATGCTTTGAACCGAAGCCTTTCCGAAAGTCCGGGCGCCGATGAGAATCGCCCGATGATGATCCTGCAGGGCGCCGGCAACAATTTCGGAGGCGCTGGCACTGCCTTCATTGACCAGGATCGCCATGGGAAATTCCGTCAGGTGCAACGGTCCGGCGGAGGCATGCGGCGGCGGGTCGTTCCGGGAATCGCGACTGCGGGTGGCGACAATGGGCAGGCCGGGTTTGAGGAAGATCTGGCTGACCTCGATCGCTGAATTCAACAGGCCGCCGGGATTGTTACGCAAATCGAGAACCAGGGCGCGCAAATCCTTTTTTAGAAGTTGATCGAGGGCTTCCCGCAATTCCGGCCCGGTGTTTTCGGTGAACTGGGTGATGCGGATATAGCCGATGCCCCGGTCGAGCAGGCGGGCGCCCTTGACACTGGCGACTTTGATGGGTTCGCGGACCAGCTTGAACTCGAGGGGCTCTTTTTCGTCAGCGCGGTTGATGGTGAGGGTCACGGGGGTATTTTCGGGGCCGCGCAAGAGCCGAATCGCGTCGCGCATATTCATGGCCTCGGTCGATTTGCCGTTGATGCCGGCAATGCGGTCGCCGGCGAGGATGCCCGCGCGGAAGGCGGGGGTCCCCTCCATGGGGGCGATCACGGAGAGCACCCCATCCTTGAATCCCAGCACAATGCCGATTCCTCCGAATTCGCCGGCGGTATCGTTTTTGATGTTTTCGTAAAGTTCAGCGTCGAGGAACTGACTGTGGGGGTCCAGCGATTGGAGCATCCCCTGAAGGGCGCCCTGGATCAGGGCGGGGTATTCGGTTTTGGCGGGATCGACGTAGTCTTTCCGGATATGGATGAGGGCTCGGGCGAGGAGCCGGAGTTGCTGATAGGCGACCTCCTCCGCCTCGGCGGCCGTCGGCGGCGGGTTGGTCGGGGCGTTTTGCAGGGCGATGGGCGGGGGGGTGGGGGCGGGGACGGGAACGGAAGGCGTCGATTGACAGGCGGAGAGGCCGCCGATGAGGAGCGCCGGGAGAAGAAGCCTTCCGCCAATCCGGTTCATGAGCCGCATCGATTCCCAACGCATTGAAAGACCTCGTGTCCACCCGCGGGACAGCGGGGGATATTTGTTTCGGTAGATAACCTCACAAAGTGTACTGCGAAGCGGGAATCCGATTCAAGCAAACATTTAATTTTCTGTCGCACCGGACTGAAAATATGCGATAATAGAACCTTTGATATTACATAAGGAGTTGCCATGCCCGTTCTTAAATTACCCGATCCGCTTGATGCCGCCCGCCAGGAAGTTGAGCGATTGAATTCCAATCGGGACCAATACCTGTACTGGACGTTGGAGCGCATATTGGCTGACAGCCCATTTATTGAGCGAGGCCGCCTGGTGGAAGGTCTGACCGCGTTCCATCGCGAGCGAATGCAAAAAATTCCATCCCCGGTCCAGTATCCCGAGTCGCCGCCCTGGGTGGATTACATTCTGGCGGTGGACCGGGAGGTCCAGCGGCTGGCGAACCTGACGGACGAAGAGATGGCGCTTTACCGGAGTCTCCACCCCTACGTCATGTTTCGCGGATTTGTACGGTCGGCTCCGCCGACGGTGGAGAAGTGCCGCTCGGCATTCATTCCGGAATCGGAGGTCGGGCGGATTCACATCAAGAATGTGGATGATCCCATCACCTTTTGGAAGCCGGAAGGGAAGCCCGCCTGGCTGTCCAACGTGCCGGAAGTGGTCCTGGAATCGGATGGGGTGGGCAATGGGTTGCATCTGGACGATGAGCCGGACGAGACGTTTCCCCTTCCGGCGCGGCAGATGTTTCGGCATTATGCGGACGATGTGCCGTCATCGGTGGAATTCCTGACGCGCTACAGCAAATTCTGGTCGGCCGGCAACCTCCTGCTCTACGACCGAAAGAACCGTTCCGTGGCCATTGAGAAGTGCAGTTATAATCACATGGAGGTGTTCTATCCGGGTCCGGATGGGATCAGCCACATCAGTGGGATGACCTGCCGGGATCCGAAATCCCCGCAGGGCCGGTATCAGCGGGCCCAACGATTGAAATACATCCAGTTGTTCAGCCAACCGGAGAACGGGCCGGACATGGCCTTTTGGTCTTGTTGCGAACAATTTGAGCAAAAGTTGTCGAAGGGACTGCGGGCGATGGACCGACCCGCGAAATTGGATTCCGTGGTGAAGTTATTTACCGGGACCTGGCCGGAGGGACTCAAGAAGGAGGGGTTGCGGGAGCATCCCGATCAAGGTTTGGTGGGCTATACCTTGATTACGCATCTGAATTTGATCGATCGGAAACGGCTGATGCGCTGGCAACGGAGCGCGCCGCCGGAAGGGCGGTTCCCCGAGGAACCGGAGATTTTTGATTATTGAGGAGGCGATTCGGGCGGGTTCTGCCGGGAAAAACCGGCAAAAATCTTTCGGGCGCATTCGGGACAAATTGGCCGGGTCCGAATGGGGAGTGTTAAAAAAACCCAGAAAAAATAATGGATTTGACACCCAGTCGCCGTCGGTCTACCCTCCGGGCGCAGGTTTTTACGACGGATACGGGATGGATGTATGACCGAAGCTGAATTGAAACAGGAAATAGCGCGGCGGCGGACGTTTGCGATCATCTCGCATCCCGATGCCGGAAAAACGACGCTGACCGAGAAACTGTTGCTGTACGGGGGCGCCATCCAATTGGCGGGGTCGGTTCGCGCCCGCAAGAACCAGCGCTCGACCACGTCCGACTGGATGGAGCTGGAAAAAGAGCGCGGGATTTCAATTTCCTCAACCCTGCTGCAATTCGAATATGGCGGGTGTGTGATCAACCTGCTGGACACCCCGGGACATAAGGATTTCAGCGAAGACACCTATCGCGTCCTGACGGCCGTCGATAGTGTCGTGATGGTGATCGACGCGGCGAAGGGGATCGAGGAGCGCACCCGCAAGTTGTTCGAAATCTGCCGGCTCCGCGGGATTCCCATCTTTACCTTCATCAATAAAATGGACCGGCCCGCCCGCGATCCCCTGGCCCTGCTCGACGAACTCGAAAAAACGCTGGGAATTGGGGCTTTCCCGGTGACCTGGCCGCTGGGGAGCGGCGACGAATTCCAGGGGGTCTACGATCGGTTGCGCAAAAACCTGCACCGGTTCGAGCGCACGGCGCACGGCGGCCATCGCGCCCCCCAACAGGTGGGCGGTATTCATGACGAAGCCTTGCGTGAAAAAATACCCGAAGCCCTTTACCGGGTCTGGCTGGAAGAGGTGGAAATGCTGGCCGGGGCGGGGGAGACTTTTGACGCCGAACAGGTGATGGCCGGGATGATCACCCCGGTTTTTTTTGGAAGCGGCATGACCAATTTCGGGGTGCAGTTGCTGTTGGATTATTTCGTCGAGCATGGGGCGCCCCCCCAGCCGCGGAAGTCGGGCGACCAGGTGATCGCCCCCGACGATCCGCGGTTCTCGGGATTCGTCTTCAAAGTCCAGGCGAATATGAATCCGCGCCATCGCGATCGCCTGACCTTTGTGCGGGTCTGCTCCGGCCAGTTTGTCAAAGACATGGTCGTGGGCGATCCGGAGACGGGGAAACCGGTGCGCCTGTCCTATCCGCAAAAATTGTTCGGACAGGATCGGGAGACCCTGGAGACGGCCCAGGCGGGGGATATCGTGGGATTGGTGACGCACCGGGCGTTCCGGATCGGGGCGACCCTGACAACGGATCCGGGGATCCGCTATGATGAAATTCCCCGATTTTCGCCGGAGGCGTTCGCGCTCATCCGGAATTTCGGGACGGGAAAATACAAGCAGTTCAAGGCCGGTTTGGATCAGTTGCTGGAGGAGGGCGTGATCCAGTCGTTCACCCTGGCGGAGAGCGTCTCCACCGCTGTTTTGTTGGGCGCGGTGGGGCAACTGCAATTCGATGTGGTGATGTACCGGCTGGCCAATGAATATGGCGCCGAACCCCGCCTGGAGCCGGCGCCGTTCACCCAGGTCCGTTGGTTCGATGCGGATTTCAGCGTCGATCAACTGGCGGACGATTATCTGGGCAAGGGCGTCAAACTGGCCCGCGATATCCGGGATCATTGGGTGGTGCTGTTCCCCGATTCCTGGTCGATGGAGTATTTTGCCGACAAACGGAGGAAATTGGTTTTGCATCCCGTTTCGCCACACGATCAGGCGCCGGGCAAGTCAGGATGACCGTGCTACTACGAACGGGAGCGAAACGACGTTTGTAGTAGGCGCGCCAGAGCGCCGTTCTTCGGGAGCGAAACGGCGTTTGTAGTAGGCGCATAAGAGCGCCGTTCCTTTGCCGCACGCCCAAAAGACGGCTGCGATGGGTATGAATATGGAAAGGCGGGAACCATGCGGATTCATTTTTTGGGTGCGGCGGGAAACGTGACCGGATCCCGCTATTGGCTGGATGCGCCGGATTGCCAGTTTCTGGTCGATTGCGGTTTGGTTCAGGAACGCGCCCTGCAAGCCCGCAACTGGGATCCCTTCCCGGTCCCCCCCGCCTCGTTGCACACGGTCTTGCTGACCCATGCCCATCTCGATCATTGCGGGTATTTGCCGCGACTCGTCAGGGATGGATTCAAGGGCCGGATTGTTTGCACCGCGCCGACCGCCGAAATTGCCCGCTTGGTATTGTTGGATTCGGCGCGGTTACAAACGGAAGATGCCGCGTTCAAGCGCAAACGCCATATCCGCGAAGGCCGGCGCGGGCCGTATCCCGAGGAACCCCTCTATCGGGTGGAGGATGTCGAGGCCACTCTCTCGCGATTTCAGACGGTTGAATATCGTCGGCCCGTTCCGGTGGGGCGGGGGGTTGAGGCCACCTTTTTCGATGCCGGCCACATTCTGGGGTCCGCTCTGATCCGGCTCGATTGCGCCCGGAAGGACCGGCCGCGGCGGCTTCTTTTTTCGGGCGACATCGGTCGACAAAACCGGCCGCTGCTGGAGGATCCGGAACTGGCGCCGACGGCCGAATACATTCAAATCGAGTCGACCTATGGGGATCGCCTGCATGACGACACGATGCCCATTCCCGAGCGCTTGGCGGAAGTCATGGGCGCCGCATACCGGCAGGGAGGAGTGGTGTTAATGCCGAGTTTCGCCGTCGAACGGGCCCAGGAAATCCTCTATCATTTGAGGGAGTTGTTCGAGACGGGTGCTATTCCCCGGATGAAGGTTTTTTTAGACAGCCCGATGGCGACGGGGGTCACCGGGGTTTACCGGCGTCATGTCGACCTGCTGGATGACGCGGCGCGGGCGCTGTTTCGAGAGGGGCGGTCTCCGTTCGATTTTCCAGAATTGCATTATATCGAGACCGCGGATGAATCCAAGGCTCTGAATCTCCTGCGGGAACCGGCGATCATTATCGCCGGATCGGGCATGTGCACCGGCGGGCGGATCAAGCATCATTTGTTAAATCACATTGGGAAGCCCACCACCACCGTCTTGTTTGTCGGGTATCAATCGGCCGGAACCCTGGGGCGGATTATTCAAGGGGGGGCGCCCGAAGTCCGGATTCACGGCCAGATGTGCCCGGTCCGGGCGCGCATCGAGACGGTCCATGGGTTTTCGGGCCATGCGGACCGGGGGGAATTATTGCACTGGATCGCCGGTTTGCCGCAGGCGCCCCGGGGAATTTTTGTGACGCATGGCGAGCCGGAATCGGCCGAATCGTTTGCCCAGTATTTACGACAGGAAACCGGCTGGCCGGTGACTGTGCCCGCCTATGGCGATGTGATCGAGTTGGATTGAAGGATAAGGCTGCCTGCGCTCAGACCCACCCCGCCCTTTGGGCACCCCTCCCTGGGAGGGGATCTTTCTGAACCCGTAACGTTCTCTGTGATCGTAACCGATGCGGACTCCTCCCTCCACCCGGCGAGGGGGAGGGCGGGGTGGGGCTGTTCCTTTTCATTTCTGTTCCGACTCTTGTGTTGCCGGAGGGGTTCCGCTATGATCCGCTGAATGGAAGCGCTTTCCCGGTCGATCTTTCGGGTGTGTGCCCGAATCGTTCGCGAAACGGCTTTCGATCGAAACCGGGCGTCAAGCGGTTCGATTGTATTGAGGGATATGCACCCCGAGGATCTTGGATATGCATTTGTCTTCCCGTCAGGAACGGCTGCTCAAGCTCACCTTTATCGATTATACGCAAATGGCGGATTTTATTCAGGCGCCGCTGATTCTGAACAAGGCCGAGGGGTTATATTACTGGGATGCGGAGGGACGGCGCTATTTCGACGCCATCGGCGGCATTTTCGTGGCGGTGCTGGGGCACCGGCATCCGCGGGTCATGGAGGCGATGCGCCGACAAATGGAGCAGATGACCTTCACCCCGCCCTTGCACGCCATTTCCGACATCACCCTCGATTTCATCGAGAAGCTTGGCGACGTCACGCCCGGCACGCTCGATTACGTCAAACCCTTCAGCGGGGGATCGGAATCCACGGAAGCCGCCCTCAAATTTACGCGGCAATATCACCGTCAAACCGGCAACCCCGGCAAATACAAATTCGTCAGTTTTTACACGGCTTATCATGGCGCCACCTTCGGGGCCATGGCCGCCAGCGGGACCGGCAAACGTAAAACCAAATTCGAACCGCAAATGCCGGGATTCATCAAGGCGTTTCCGCCGCATTGGTACCGGGACCTGTTCCCGACGCCCGCGGATGCCGCCCGGCACGCTGCCCGGATGGTCGAGGACCTGATCATCAACGAGGATCCGGAAACCGTGGCGGGCCTGCTGGTTGAGCCGATCTCCAATACCGGCGGCATTGCCACCCCCCCCGCGGACTATTTCAGACAACTCCGCCAAATCTGCGACCGTCACAACGTCACCCTCATCTTCGATGAGGTCATCACCGGCTATGCTCGGACGGGACAGATGTTTGCGGCCCAGACCTTCGGCACAACGCCCGACCTCATCTGCGCCGGGAAAGGACTATCGAGTGGGGCCCTTCCGTTGGGCGCCCTGATGGCCCGTGCCGACATGGGCGAGGCCTTTCTCGGCTCGACGCATTCCGAATCGCAATTCGCCCATGGCCACACCTTTGCCGGTAACCCTTTGGGCGCGGCGGTCGGCCTGGCAGTCATCGATGAGATTCTGGAGAAGAACCTTTGCGAGAAGGCCCGCACCCTGGGGGCGTACCTCGCGCACAAGCTGGAGGGCCTCAAAAAATTCGGCGTGGTTCGCGAGGTGCGCGGCCAGGGAATGTTGCTCGGCGTGGAACTGGTCAAGGATACCACCACGAATGAGCCGTTTGACGCCCTCGGGCTGGCCCTCAAGAAGACCGCCCTGGCCAACGGGCTGATTCTGCGCATCAATCCCAACTGGTTTGCCGTGGCTCCCGCGTTGATCGCGGAGCCGGCGAATATCGATGAACTGTACGAACTCATCGAAAAAAGCCTGCGCGAGGCGCTCGCCCAGGTGCGGGCATGATCGCTTTGGTCAAATACGGACAACAGCCCGGAATGGTGGAATTGCGCGATGTCCCCGAACCGGTGGCGGGACCCGGGACCGTGTTGATCGAAGTGCGGGCAGCGGCGATCTGCGGGTGGGATATCGAAATGTGGCAACACGCCATGGCTAATCCCGTAACCGTTCCGGTTATCCAGGGCCACGAATTTTGCGGGACGGTGGCCGCTCTCGGTCCGGGTGTCGACGGCTGGGTTCCGGGTGAGCGCGTGGCATGTGAGACCTCGGCCCAGGTGTGCGGAACCTGTTTCTGGTGCCGACAGGGGGAGTATCAGATCTGTCCCGCCCGGAAAGGCTACGGCTATGGCGTGGATGGCGCGTTTGCCCGGTACGTTGTAGCGCGGCCGGCTATTCTCCACCGGATTCCGGAAAACGTGTCCTTTGAGGAAGCCTCGCTGACCGAACCCTTCTGCGTGGCCCATCATGCGCTGGCCGATCGCATCGCGATCCAACCGGGTGATCATGCGGTCATTATCGGACCGGGCCCGATCGGGCTCATCTGTCTGCAAATGGCGCGGCTCCTGGGCGCGACCCAAACCGCGCTCATCGGTCTCAGTACGGATTCCGCGCGGCTGGATCTTGCCGCACAAATGGGGTGGGCGGATCAAATCATCCGGGCCGACCAGGAAGAGGCCGGGGCCGCCGTAATGGCTTGGACGGGAGGCCGGGGTGCCGATATCGTCGCCGATTGCGCGGGGAACGCGGCCGCGCTGGCCACCGCGCTCGCCAGTGTGCGCCGGGGCGGCCAGATTGTCAAAATCGGGTGGGGCCCCAAACCGATCAACCAAAGTTTGGATGATCTGTTGCGTAAATCGGCCACGCTCGCCGGGACCTTTGGGCACCGTCATGCGAACTGGGAGGCGGTTTTGGGTTTCTTTGCCGAACGGCGGTTGAACCCCGGCGCGCTCATTACGTCGGTGATGCCCCTGCGTCAATGGCATGATGCTTTCACCCGGATCCATCAATGTCAGGCGGTCAAAATCGTTCTCACCCCGGAAAAAGGTGATCTATGAACGCACCGCTGGATCGCATTCGGGTTGATCGGATCATCGAGGACCTGTGGTGCTTGGTGAATATCTCCAGTCCCACGGGCCGGGAACGGCAGGTGGCGTTTGCCTATGCCGACCTGCTGGCTTGCGCCGGCGCCGTGGTGGAAGTGGATGAGAGCAATCCCGCCAGTCCTTCCGTGATCGGGCGCCTGCGCGGCAACCGGCCGGGAAAGACCCTCCAACTGGCCGGCCACCTGGATCACATCGATGTGCCCCATGCCGCCCCCGTCCGCACCGCAACCACCATCGCCGCCCGGGGCGTGGGGGACATGAAGAACGGGTTGGCCGGGATATTGGAAATTGTGCGGGTCCTGGTGGAAACCGGCTGTGATTTTCCAGGCCAGGTGCTGGTGACCGCCTATGGTTTACACGAGGCGCCGGTCGGCGATTCTTCGACCCTGATTGGGTTGATTCATCGCGGCATCAAAGGCGATGCGGCCATTGTCACCGAGCAGATTCACGATACGGAAGGCCAGATCGTGCTGGAAGGGAAGGGGCAGGCCATTTGGAATGTTACGGTCCGTCGAGACGGGGAGGCCTGCCATGAATTATGCTACCCGGCCACGGGCCCTGATTTGTTTACCGCCGCCCTGGCGGTCGCAGGGGCCATCCGGAATGAAAGTCGCCGCCTGAACGCCATCCCGCCCCGGCCGGGTCTATTGTCGGCCGAAACGCTGTTCGTCGGCCAGATGCATTATGGGGATTTTTACAACCGGATGCCGGTGGCCTGCACCCTGCAGGGCACGCGGCGGTGGAATCCTGATAAAACCTTTGCCGATGTTCAACACGGGTTATGCGAGGTGGTTGCGAAAACGCCGTTCCCGGTTGGGGTGTCGGCGTCGGTCGACTGGCGGCTAACCGGCGAATCATTCGCGCTCGACTCCGCGGAGCCGATCGTCATCGCCCAGCGCCAGACGATTGAATCCCTGGTAGGCGGACCGGTGAAATCCGTGGGAATTGCCGCGGTCGCCGACACCAGCCGCTTGATTCCCATGGGCGGCGTGCCCACGGTGTTGTCCGGATTCGATAACGAATTTGCCCATGCGGATCATGAACGGGTGCGGCTCGACCGGTTGCCCGGCGCGGCGCGCCTCCTGTTGCAGATCGCCTGGAATTATTTACATCGGGCGGCTGGTGAATAATCACCGGTTCCCGTTCGGTGGCGGGCGAAGCCCGCCGTAGGTCACAACTGGACGAGGGTCAAACACCATGGCGAAACAAACGATTCGGGGAGTGGATATTCAGGGGCACACCCAGCCC
>CAZCDO010000126.1:0-11994 GCA_964497135.1 uncultured Verrucomicrobiota bacterium | reverse complement strand
CCGCACTCCAAAACTCCCTTTTTGGGACTGCGGCAGTTCACTGCCGCCTTTCCCCAGTGCAGTTCCCTGCGCCCTCCCAAAGCGGGACTGAAGTCCCGCACTCCACATTAAGACTGGACCGCAACCCGGCCTTCAAAAAGACGGATCGGCGTCATGCGGATGTTGAGTTCTGATTCGTAACGCCGGGCCAACCGGACTTCCGCCTCGGTCATCAACGTGATGGCCTGCCCCTTCGCCCCGGCCCGCGCCGTGCGGCCAACCCGGTGCAGATAGGCTTTGCTCTCCGAGGGAGCGTCGACATTAAAAATGTGCGTAATCCCCTTGATATCGAGCCCGCGGGCCGCCAGGTCCGAAGCGATCATGATCGTCACCCGGCCGCTCCGGAAATCGTCCATGGCCTTCTTCCGCTCGCTCTTATCGAAGGCGCCATGCAAGTCGGCCACGGCCACCTTGTGGTGTGCCAGTTTGGCGGCAATGGCCTCGGCGCGTTCGTTGCGGTGAACAAAGACCAACGCCCGCTCCGGATTCAACGCATGAATCAATTTGCGCAAGACATCCGGTTTGTCGCGCTCGTCACAAACCAGGTAATGATGTTCGATGTTGCTGTTGACCGGCGCGGCTCCGGCATGGAGCAGGGTCAAACCGGGGGCCAGGGAGCCCGCCTCGAGGGTACATGCCGAATGCTCGGTGGCCGAAACGAAGATCACCTGGCGCTCGCGGGGCACCGCGCGCAGGATGGTCCGCACCGTCGAAAGACTATTCCCTTCCAGCAACCGGTCGGCCTCATCGATCACCACGCTCGCAACCCGCTGAACTTTCAGCTTGCCCAGTTCGATCAATTCGCAAATCCGGCCGGGGGAACCGATCACAACTTGCGGTTTTTTCTTCAGCTTGTCGATCTGCCGCTGCATCAAGGTCCCGCCGATCAGCAGGACGGACCGGATGGCCAACCCGGCGTTCTGCGCCAGAAGCCCGGCCTGCCGCTGAATCTGGATGGCCAGTTCATGCGTCGGAACGATCACCACCACCTGCGTCTCGGCCGCCGCAACATCGATCCGGCTGAAAAGCGGCAACAGGTAGGCCAGCGTCTTGCCGGTCCCGGTTTCAGAGTTCAGGTAGGCGCTGGTTCCCGCCAAAAGCACCGGAACCGCCATCGCCTGGATGGGCGTCGGTTCGGTAATGTTTTCCTTCGTCAACGCCTCGACCAGCGCCGGCGGAATTCCGATTTCATTAAAAGTCATAATTCTCCTCGCCGCCGAGTCTATCAGAAAGATCTACCCCACGCGAAACATCTGACCGATTTTTTTACCCAACAGCGCGGTCGCCCAGAGCAGCCCCGCCGCGAGCAGGGCCATGGCCCAAACCCCCAAGGCCGCTGCGACATTGACCCCGTTCTCCAGCCCGTCCATCAAGGCGTAAATCGCCTTGGTGATCGGATAATAACTTTCCGTCTGCGCCAGAATCAGGCTGTCGGACACCTCCAGCATGGCGAACGAGAAACAAAGAATCGTGCCGGCGAGGAGATTCGCCGCAATCAACGGCAGGGTGATCCGCCAGACCACCCGGAACGGGGTCGCCCCCAGGTTCGCCGCCGCCTCCTCGTAACTGCGGTTCACCTGCTCCAACCCCGCATGCACCGCCCGAACCATGAACGGCAACCGGCGGATCGCGTATCCCGCCGCCAGCAATATCATCGGATTGAACCGGGGATCCATCAGGGTCTGGGGAAACAGCCGCGGGAAAAGGCCCATGTAGCCGAAGGCGATCACGATGCCCGGCACCGCCAGCGGAATCATCGCCAGGGCATCCAGGAGATCCGCCCCGATTATCTTCCGCCGCACACACAGCCAGGCGATGCCGAATCCCAATAAAATATCCAGCAGGGAGGCGCACACGGACAGCACCAAACTGTTCACCAGCGCCGTCCGGGTCAATTCAAACGTCATCGCCCGGTGGAAGAATTCCAACGTATAGCCATCCGGCAGAACGGTCAGAAACCAACGCCGACCAACCGCCAGAAGGATCACGCTCAAATGCGGTAAAACCGCGATCGTCACCAGCAAACCCACCCCCCCCCACACCATGAACAGGGCCGGCCCCGAAAGCGGCCGTTCCGCCCGCCCCACGCTCATCCGCCCGAGGGTCGCCACACTGCGCCGCCCCCGGCTGATCCGTTTTCCCATCCAGAACCCAAAACCGGAAAGAACCAGCAACAGGACCACCTGGGCATAGCCCATCGGATTCGTCCCGATATTCGCCACCCCGTCGTAAATCATCACCGGCAGAATCTGGCGCATCCCGAACACCAGCGGGGTACCCAGTTCCGTAAATGACCAGATGAATACCAGGATCAGCCCGGCAAAAATGCCCGGCATCGCCAGGGGAAGCGTCACCCGCCCAAAGACCCGCGCGGGACTCGCCCCCAGATTCGCCGCCGCCTCCTCCAAACCGGGATCGATATTGGCCAAGGCCGCCACCAGGTTTAGATACAGAATCGGGAACAGGTGCAATACTTCCAAGGCCACTATCCCGGCCAGCGGGTAGCGCCCCAACCAGTCCACCGGTCCCTCCACCCAGCCGAGATTCATCAGCAAGGTGCTCAAAGCGCCCGAACGGGCGAACATCATCTTGATACCCACGGCGCCGACAAACGGCGGCAGAATCATCGGCGTCAAAAGCAATCCGGCCAGCAGGGTTTTACCTGGAAAAGAACGCCGGGCAAACAACCAGGCCAGCGGCAGGGCCACGGCAAAACAGCCGGCCGTCACCCAGGCTGCGATCACCAGGCTGTTGACGATCGCCCGTAATTGGGCCGGGTCGCTGACCAGCGCCCGCAGGTAAACCAGGGTGAACCCGCGCTCATCCGTGCAGGACCGGATGAATACATGCGCCAGGGGCCAGACCAGAAAAACCCCCAGGAACAGGATGATCAAGCTCATCCACACCCATGAATTCCACCGCCAATCGCGCATCTGCATCAGATCCTCATTCCCAGGGTAACGCAATCGCCGCCGCCGGATCCACCGTCCACGTCCGCCGCAAGCCGGGAACCAGTTCAAGCCCCGGCCGGTTCAACAGCGTTGCGCGAAACTCGTGTTCGCCCGCTTCCAGAATCAACGTCAACGTCGCCCCGTTCATTCGAACCCGCCGGATCGTCGCCTCGAACCGGTTGGGCGCCGACGTCTCATGTGCCCCAGCCGGACTGATATTTTCCGGCCGGATGACCATCCGCACCCGATCGCCGGCTTTTGCGCCGCGCGGCAGGGCATGCCAGGATCCCAGCGCGGTTTCCACCCACACCCGTTCCCCGTCGCCCGCGACCACCCGCCCCTCCAGGATATTCGCCTCGCCCAGAAACTCGGCGCAAAAGAGATTCGGCGGGCGATGGTAAAGATCTGCCGGCCGACCCACCGCCGCCACCCGCCCCTGGTTCATCACGATCATCCGGTCCGCCAGCGTGAGCGCCTCCACCTGGTCGTGGGTCACATAAATGAAGGTGATCCGCGTCGTCGCGTGTAATCGTTCGATCTCTTCCCGCATCTCGGCCCGGAGCTTGGCATCCAGATTCGATAGCGGTTCGTCGAGCAAAATCACCTGGGGATTCAACACCAGCGCCCGGGCCAGCACCACCCGTTGCTGTTGTCCGCCCGAGAGCTGGCCCGGCAGACGGTCGGCCATCCCTTTTAACCCGACCCGATCCATCACCGACTCCAAACGCGTGGCGATTTCCGCCCGGGCCATCCGGCGTTCGACCAGACCGAAGGCGATGTTTTCACCGACCGTCAAATGGGGCCACAGCGCGTAGTTTTGAAACACCATCGGCGCGCCGCGTTCATGCGGCGCCAACCCCGCCACATCGCGCCCATCGAACAACAGGCGGCCCTCATCGGGTTTTTCCAACCCGGCCAGGATGCGCAACAGGGTCGTCTTGCCGCATCCGGAAGGACCCAGCAGGAAAAACAATTCACCCCGCTCCACTTCGAAGCTCACCCCGTCCAACGCCGTCACGGCGCCGAACCGTTTGATCACGTTCTGAATCTCAATGGCTGCAGCTTTTTGTTCCACAGGAATTCCTCTCTGGTTATCCATCGGACACCCGGCGATATCGCAAACGCGCCGCATCCGACCATTCCCGCATGACCCGCAGTCGGACCCGGGAATCCTTCCACTCCTCCTCCAACCGCTTCAATTCCGTTTCGGTCACGGGCGGTCGGCACAACTCCGCCACGTCCTGCGGGCGCAACCCCCGTTTGATCACCGCCTGCCAGGCGCGGCGCAAATCCGGGTGAGCCTCGATCAGCCAGACCCCCATCAAATCATTCACCAGGTCCCAGTGCCGGCCAGCCGCCTTCGTATCATACACGAAGCCCTCGCTCGCATAGCGGTAGGGATTGGGTTTCGGGGCGTCCGGATCGGCAAACAGGGCCTCCCGAACCGGCATGCGATATAAGGAATACAGTTGCCCATTCCGACCGGCCGGTTGAAACAGGAGTCGCTGGCCCTCATCCGATAACGTAAATTCGATGAATTTCCGACCCAGTTCGACCTGGTCGGCGTTGCGAATCAGCGCAATCGGGTCGGGACCGATCACCGTTGTCCGGTCGGGCAGGACAAAAACCAACAGGTCATCCCCGATGGAATCGATGACGGTTTTGGCATATTGATCGATCACCATCGCCGCCGCCACCTCTCCCGCCGCCACTTCGCGCGGCCCGGTCCCCCCCACTTCACCGAAGTTCCGCACATTGGCGCAGATCCGCGTCACCAAATCCCACCCGCGTTCAAAGCCATAGGCCTGAAGGATGATCTCGTAACACATGTGGACGGATCCGCTGGACCGCGGATCGCCCGAAGCCACCCAGGAGAAATATTCCGGCCGGCCCAAATCATCCCATCCGGCCGGGACCGGCAATTTCATTCGCGCAACAATGGGCCGGTTGTAAAGAATACCGAACCCGCTGAGGGCCACACCGAACCAGGCGCCCTGGGGATCATACACCGGCCCGCCCGCGACCTGGGCGGGAATGCCCTCCAGACTGCCGGGAGCGAGGGAAGTCGGCTGCAGCCAATTCTGGGACAGCGCAGTCAAATAGGGCGCAACTCCCCCGCCAAACAAAACATCCACTCCCGGCCGGTCGGGATTGGTCGCAAACCGGGATTCCAGATCCTTGAGGATTTTGGAGGTGCCCCCAACATCGATCCAAGTGATCGACACCTCCCGGTTTTGGGTCCGGCGCATATAATCGGTAAAGGCCCGGCCATATTCCAGACGGACTTCCCGTCGATGGGGGGAAACCACCGCCAGGGTTTCAACCGGCCCCACGGGCGCAGTTCCGGCCTGATGCTCCGGCCCTGAACGCAACATTGCCACATACGGCAACAGCGCCACACAAACAAATAAGATTCCCGTCCAAAGCCGCATTTTCAACGCTCCAGGAAAAAAACAAATGAAGGGAAGGAAACGAAAGGGTTCGGGGTTCAGGAAAGTTGTTCGTTGTTAAGTTGCGGGTACAGCGACAGACTTATTCTGCAACGTATTGACATATCCCCTCTCCTCCATCCTGAACCCCGAACCCTGACCCCTTCTCACCGCATCCGTTCCAACAAGTCGGCCCGCCCCGCTTTTTCGGCACATTCCTTCGCCCGCGCCACCCATTCCCGACTCTCCGGGGTTTCCTTCGCACCGGAATTCAGCCGACTGCGGGCGGCACGGAAATACCGGTCGGCCGCCAGATCCTCCTGTCCCGCGCGCCGATAGGCTTCGCCGGCGCGGGCCAGGGCCGCGCTCAGACCCTCGTAATTCCGGCTCGTCCGCCATTGGTCGGATTCGCGATCATACGCCCGGGCGGCTTCGGCAAAGTTGTTGTCCCGCTCCAGTAATTCGCCCTCCAACCCGGCGGCTTCGGCCGCCAACCGGGGATCGGGCCCGGTCTTTTTCAGCCAGGTGACGGCCAGGGTCAATTCCTCCCGCGCCGTCTCGTTTTCCCGCAAATCGGCCTTGATCCCGGCGGCCAGCAGATGAATGGCTCCGCGCAACGGGGTCGGCGTCTGATCGCCAAACCGGAGACGGGCCGTCTCCAATACTTTCCAGGCGTCCCGCGGCCGGCCTTCTCCGCGCAGAACCCGGGCCTCCGCCAACCAGGTCAACCCGTCCAATTCACTGCCGGGAGGACTTTCCGCGCGGGCTTCCCGCAACGCCGTCAACGCCTCGGCATTCCGTCCCGCCATCGCCCGGCAAATGCCCAGATTGTAGGCCATTCGCGCGATCGACTCGCCCTCATCCATCACCCGTGCCCGGCGCAAAGCCGTCTCGTAAAGGTCGGACGCTGTGGCCGGAGATCCCGCCGCCACCGCCGCCCGGGCGCCCTCCATCAGCCGGGTCAATTCGGGATCCGTCATCGCCGGACCCGCGGCCGGACCCCGCCCTGTGCGGCACGCGCTGAAAACGGCCAACCCGCAAATCATCGCCCCGATTCCTGCCCATCGCAAAAAGGCTGTGTTCATGGCCGTCCTCCCGACTGTGCCGGAAGCGGAATGGCGGATGGATCCAGCAGTTCAGCCCCGGCCGGGGGCGGCATATAGTCCCGCACCAGCCAGTGATTCTGCAATCCCTGGATCAACCGTTCCGTTTCGCGCAGGGTGCTTTGGGTTTGATACAATACGCTCTGAACCGCCCCCACATCCCCCGTAATCGACGCACTGAAGGATTTCAAATCGCGCGCCATCTCGCCGATATCCACCGCCGTCTGGGGCAAGGTTTCCGTGATATTCGTCAAGTCCTGTCCAAAAACCTCCAGGTCTTTCCAGATGGCCACCGTCTGCGTTGCCACCCCCGGCATTTGCGCCGCCATCCGGTCAATATTCTCCGCCGCCCGCACCAGATTCGAAGCCATCGCTTCATCCATGATCAGCCGCCCGATCAATCCGTGTCCGGCATCGATCTCGTCGGTGATGCTCCGAACATTCTCCAGGGTCGCCTTGATCTGATCGAGCATCGGCACCAGCGTCGCCAGAACCTCGTCCAGGGCCTTCTGGGCCGCCTTGATCAATTCGACATCCTGCTCATTCCGCAGGTAACCCGTCGATTCAATCACCGCGGCATCGGGCGAACCGAGCGTGATTTCAAAAAAGGCGTCACCGGCCACCTCGAATTTTTTACGGACCTTGGCGATCGAATCCACTTTGACAAAGGGGCGGAAACGGTCGCGCAAAATCAGGGATGTCTCCATTCCCCCTTCGGGCGAGGGAACGATCGGCCCCACCCGTCCGGCCAGGGTGCCCAGGATCCGGACCTCGGCCCCTTCCTGGATACCAAAGGTCCCCTCGCTGGTCACAAAACGGGTATGGAGCACCAGCCGTTTCTCGAACCAACCTTGCGCCTTGCCGGCGAAATAAATGCTGGCGAGCAACATCACGGTCGCCACCAGGACAAAGGCTCCGGAGATTTCACTGACTAACCGCAATTTTACGTTTTGCATGGGATAATCCTCACTTTTTCAAAGGGTCGGCCGAAGACTCGGCCGGCAGGGAAACCATCTCGTCCCCGCGCATGGCATACTGCACGGCATCCGCCAGGAGCGGGTGATTCCAGACACAACCTTCCAGGGTGATCCAAACCACAGCGGTCCCCCGGCGCAAGGCCTCCCGGACCGCCCCGATCAAAAGCGCTATGTCCGGCCGCGAGATGCCCAGCGCCGCCCGGTCCAACAGGATCAACTCGGGGCGGCCCATGAAGACCCGCACCCAATCCAGCTTGCGCAACATCGCCGCATGCAATTGGACGTGCCGACCCGGGGGAATTCCGGACAGACCAAACGCCTTCGCCAGAGACAGGGCTTCCGCCATCAATTCGTCCACCGACCGATGCGTATGGTGATACTCGGACAGCAGGATATTTTCCACCACATCCAGGTTGCTGACCCAGCCTTCGTTTTCGAAAATCCGCCGGGTCTTCCCCCGCATCAACGACTCGCGGCGGGCCCCCATCTTCCACCATTCCTCGCCCAGAAACCGCACGGCGCCGGAAGGGGGCACAATCAACCCCTGCGCCGCGTCCGCCAAGGGCAAATGGTCGCTCGCCTCGTCCACCCGGATCAGCAGCAGTTGCCCCTCCTCGAGACGGAAGGAGACGTTCCGGATCGGGGCATCATAGGCTGCCGAAGCGGGAATCGTCACGCGCTCAAATTCCAAGACTGTTCGCCGTAATTCCATCGTCCGTCCTTAAAAGTAGGTCGCGAAGGAGACCGCCGCGTAAATCAAGAACACCGCCGTATTCGCCCGCACCACCGTCTTCGTCGCCGATTGGGGAATTTCGGTCACATAGTGGACCCCCAACCCCTCCACACAGCAGATCGCGCCGATGATCAGTCCCGAGGGCAGGGTTTTCGCCAGGAGATTGATGATATCCGTCGGGGTGAGACCATTGAGAATGCTTGAGAGAAACAATTCCACCGATCCCGGGGCGATGCCCATCAGGCGGGCAAAAAAATAGCCCGACGCCAGGGACGCCAGCGCAAAGAACATCGTCAACGCAAACAGCGAAATCGCCAGCCCGATCACCCGGGGCATGACCAGGTAGATCATCGGGTCCAACCCCTGGGCATCCAGCACCTTCACCTCGTGCCGGACCACCATGCCGCCCAGTTCGGTGGCGATCGCCGTCCCGCTGCGGCCGATGATCACCAGGCTCACCAGCAACGGCCCGATCTCCCGGAAAATCACGGTCACCAAAAACGGCCCCAAAAACTCCGACGTACCCAGCCGGCTCATCCAAAATTGCGCCTGGGTCACCAGCCCCAACCCCACAAAAAAAGCCAGGGCCATAATGAACCCCAAGCCCTGAACCCCGGTGAAGAAAATCTGCCGCGCCAGGACCCGTCGAACCGACCGGGGCCACGATCGGGGTTGAACCGCAAGGGCCACCGCCGAACTGGCGATCGCCACCAGATGCCGGATCGGCCGCAGTTTCCCGAGGGCATAATCCCCAATGGTCGCTAAAAAACTCATGATGTCACGGCCGTCTTCCTATCGTGGGTTCCGCCCACAACCTAAACAACCGGTCCCCAGAAACACGCGCCTCTTGCGGCGCTACTACGAACCTTCCCGCTTCGGCGCTTGTAGTAGGCGCGCAAGAGCGCCCTGCTACTACGAACCCTCCCGCTTCGGCGCTTGTAGTAGGCACGCAAGAGCGCCGTTCCCCGCCTTGAGGGAG
The DNA here is from genome assembly GCA_964497135.1 of uncultured Verrucomicrobiota bacterium. Classification (GTDB taxonomy): domain Bacteria; phylum Verrucomicrobiota; class Kiritimatiellia; order CAIKKV01; family CAIJXV01; genus CAIJXV01. Next base: position 2,783 of record CAZCDO010000126.1, on the reverse strand, counting down.
TGCTTCGGTCACGCTCCATACCGGGCAATTTCCAAACCCCGGTCCCGGAAATACAGAAAACTGGAATAATCGACATCCGGCGGGGTTGAGTGATCCGACGATAGCACAAAAGGCGTCCGGGTGGCCATCAGGGGTTCGATTTTTTTCCGCAATTCGGCATCGATCCGCTTCCGGTCATTGGCGGCGATCTCCCGGATGTCGATATTCCCCATGAACCCGATCTTATCACCGTACTGCCGGTTCAACCGGACCATGTCCATCCCGGCCTTGACCTCCAACGCCTGGAGCATGTTGATTCCCGCCTCGATCAAACCCGGCACCAGCGATTCCACCATCCCGCAGGAATGCAGGATCACCGGCAAGCCCCGGGCATGAGCCCAATCCATGGTCCGCTTGTGGCAGGGCTGGATCAACTCGCGATACATCGCCGGGGACATGAACGGCTTGTCCTTGAAGCCCATGTCCTCGTAGAACCAGATGGCGTCCGGCAAGCCCTCTTCGTGAAACAACATTTCCCACATGCCGATGGTCAGGTCCGCCAATTGGTTGGCCATGTCCCGAATCCAATCGGGCTCCAACGCCATTCCGATCAACATGTATTCGTGGCCGCAGATCGGATGCATCTGTTCGAAAACATTCACGCCCTGCCAGACAAAAAAGAGATCCTTTTCGGCCGCGTTGCGCCGGGCCTCGCCATACCCCTTGAAATCCACGCGCCGCCGGTCGGGGACCATGAACGGCCGGATGTGTTCCTCCCAGCCGGCCCGATCCTGGACCAGGAAATCCACGTGCTCGGGCGTCCCGGCTTTGTTCTTCCAATAGCGCAACACGGCGCCGTTCCCGTTGCGAACGAGTTTCGTCTCCGCATCCTCGGACAGGATATCCGCGACGCCGATATGGGCACTGCTATCCAGCCAGCCGGCCCCGCGGATCTCCATTTTCATGTGATCGGCCAGGTCTTCGTCCTTCCGGAGGTGGCCTTCGCGAATCCACCGGTCACGGGTCTCCCCCCAGATGCTCTCGGTAAAGGAGGCCCGGTCCACGGGTTTCCGGCGGAGCAGATTGAACATGCGCTCGCGCGGGGTCAACGTCATCATCGAATCATCCTTTCAGCATGTCGAGCAGGTGGGTCAGCTTTTCAGCCGTCTCGGCCAATTCCCGGCGTTTGGCGCGTTGTTGCGCAACCACGGTCTCGGGCGCCTTGGCGACAAAATCCACGTTGTCCAATTTGGATTGAATCCGGCTCACATCGCCGCGGATTTTTTCCACTTGCGCCGTCAGCCGCGCTGTTTCGGCCTGGACATCGATCAAGCCCTGGACGGGCATGTAAATCGCACCCAGTTGGTTGTTCAAGCCGCCGGGCATCGCCTGGCCGGGCGTGAAGTCGCCTTCGATGCGCAGGGTGGCCGCCCGCAACAGATTCCGGATCCCCGCCTCGTCCGCCGTCAGCCGCGCGGCCAGCTCCGGGGTCAGCGGCTTGAGGATGTAGTCGATCTTCTGCGTGGGCGAAATTCCGTAGTCGGCGCGCAGGGTCCGCCCCACGCGGATCAAATCCTGCTTGGCCTCGACGTAGGCCCGCTCCTCGGGCGAACACCCCCACTGCCGCGCCAGCTCGGGCGCCTCCAGCGCCCGGGGCCACGGCCCGCACAGGATCGAATCGTCCGCGGCCCCATATCCCATGCCGTGCCACAGCTCCTCGGTCAAAAACGGCATGAAGGGATGCAACAGTTTCAAGGCCTGGGAAAAGGCGTAATGCATCACCCCGAGCGTCTGCGTCTTGCGCGCCGCATCCGTCCCGTAGAGAATCTCCTTGGAAAACTCGACGTACCAGTCGCAATAGCGGTGCCAGATGAACTCATACACGGCATGCGCCGCGTCGTTGAAACGGAACCGGTCGAGCGCCTGGGTCGTGTCCGCAATGGCCTGGTGCAACACCTGCAAGAGGTGCCGGTCATCGGCGCCGAGCAACCGCGGATCCAGCGCCGGTTCTCCCGCCGTGGGCGTGTAGCCGGCCGCATCGGTCTGCATCTGCAGGTAGCGCGCGGCGTTCCAGATCTTGGTGGCAAAATTCCGGCCGATCTCGAACTTGTCGTTGGAGAGGAAGACATCCTGCCCCGTGGCGGTGATCATCATCAGGCTGAAGCGCAGGGCATCGGCCCCGTACTGGTCGATGATCGTCAGCGGATCGATCGAATTGCCGAGACTCTTGCTCATCTTGCGGCCGCGTTCGTCGCGCACCGTGCCGTGGATGTAAACCTCGCCAAACGGCGCCGCTCCCATGAATTCGTAGCCCGCCATGATCATCCGGGCCACCCAGAAAAAGATGATCTCCGAGGCCGTCACCAGCGTATGGGACGGATAATAACACTTCAAATCCGCGTTGGTCTCCGGCCAGCCGAAGGTGCTGAACGGCCAGAGCCAGGACGAAAACCAGGTATCCAGAACATCCGCGTCCTGATGCAGCGACGTCCCCCCGCACTTCGGACACGTCGCCGGCAGTCCACCGCGCGCGGCCCAGAAATGACCGCACTTCGAGTCGTCGCAATAATACACCGGAATGCGATGGCCCCACCAGATCTGGCGCGAAATGCACCAATCGCGGATGTTTTCCATCCACTCGGTGTAAACCTTGGTCCAACGGTCGGGAATGAATCGCACCGTCCCTTCCTGCACCGCCCGGAGCGCCGGTTCGGCCAGGGGTTTCATCTTCACAAACCATTGCAGGGACAGCCGCGGCTCCACCACCGTGTCGCACCGGTAACAGTGCCCCACCGCGTGCTGGT
>CAZCDO010000125.1:0-12033 GCA_964497135.1 uncultured Verrucomicrobiota bacterium | reverse complement strand
AGGGCGAGCGACATCTCGAATGGCTGTTGCAGTCGGCGGCCGAATTTCGCGACGACGGAGAGGATACCGTGCTGACCCTCGACCCGGTTTGCGCGCGACTCGTGCCGTTGCTGCCCGACCGGACACCGGGGTGGCGAGTCAGCGACGTCACCCGCCGCAGCACTTATCGGAACACCGATTTCGACCAAATGGAACAGCCGGCCATCCGCTATCGCGGATTTTCCATTCTCAAGGCGGTGCGTTCCCTTGAGTTCTTGTTCCTCATCCACCTGGATGCCGCCCATCAGGAACCGCTGGCTTTCCACCGGGGTGACACGGACTGGCGGATCGACCTGCCGGCCTCCTCCCGGGCCATCGTTCCCTGCGACGACAGCCTGGCGGTTTTGCCGCTTGGAAACAACGGCCGGGTATGTTAATGTCCCAACTCGATAAGGACTTGTTAGGCCGATTCTCCGGATGAAACCCATGGAAAACCGTTCGTACAGCAATAAGTTGGCGGAAATCCTGATCAAGAGCAAGGCGATCCCCGAAGACACCCTCGAAAGTGCCCTGGCGGATGCCCAGGAAAAAAATATCCGGATCGAAAAATACCTGGTCGACAACAAATTTGTCACCCCCACCGCCATGACCGCCGTCCTGGCGGATTATCTGCGCATGCCTCCGATTTCGCTGAACCACTTCACCCCCGATCCCGAACTGGTCGAGTCGATCAACCGTGAGTTGCTGTCCAAACACATGATTTTGCCCCTGTGCAAAACCGGAAAAAGCCTCACCGTGGCCCTCGGCGACCCCTTCGACATCATGGCGGTCGAGGAGCTTCGCATTGCCACCGGTTTGGAAATTTTCACCATCGTCGCCTCCGAGAAGGAAATCCGGGATCACTTATCCCGCCTCCGTTCCTCCAAGGATACCGGGATCGAGATGGAAGATGTCATGAAAATGGACGGGGATATCGAAGTCGGCACCGAGGAGAACAAAAAAGAGGATGTCAACCTCGAGGAAATGCTCCAAAGCGCCGAGGGCGCCCCCGTCATCCGTATGGTCAACATGATGCTCGTCGAGGCCCTGCGCACGCGCGCCAGCGATATCCACCTGGAGCCGATGGAAAAAACATTCCGGCTCCGGTACCGGATCGACGGCGATCTGCAGGAACGGCCGGGCCCCCCGAAAAGCTACCAGAATGCGGTCATCTCCCGGGTCAAGATCATGTCCGATCTGGATATTGCCGAACGCCGGATTCCGCAGGATGGCCGGTTCCGGATCAAAGCGCTCGGCAAGGAGGTCGATATCCGGGTCAGCATTCTGCCCACCGTCCACGGTGAAAAAGTGGTTATGCGGACATTGGATAAAACATCCTTGTCGCCCAACCTCGCCGCCTTGAATCTGGACGAAAACGCGGCCAAAGCCATGGCCTACGCCATCACCCAACCCCACGGCATCATCCTCGTGACTGGCCCCACCGGAAGCGGCAAGACCACCACGCTCTATTCCTGCCTGCAGGAACTCAACACCCCCGATGTCAATATCGTCACCTGCGAGGATCCGGTGGAATACCAGCTCGAGGGGATCAACCAGGTTCAAATCCGCACCGAGGTGGGCCTGACTTTCGCCCTGGCGCTCCGTTCGATTTTGCGGCAAGACCCCGATATCTGCCTGGTCGGTGAAATCCGCGATGGCGAAACCGCTCAAATTGCGGTCAAGGCGGCCTTGACCGGTCATTTGGTATTGAGCACGTTACACACCAACGATGCCGCCGGAGCCATCACCCGGATGATCGACATGGGGACCGAACCCTTTCTATTGGCCTCCTCGATGATCCTGACCCAGGCCCAACGGCTATACCGCAAACTCTGCCCCTTTTGTAAAAAGGAAGTCGACTTGCCGGCGGACATTCTCAAAACCAACAAAATCGATCCGGCTTTTTTTGGGGGAAAGCGGATTTTCAAGGCGGTGGGTTGCCCCAAATGCAATAATGGCGGATATAAGGGACGGGGAGCCATCATGGAAGTTCTTCCGGTCACCGACGCCATCCGGGAATTAATCCTCCGCAATGTATCCAGCGGCGAAATCCGCGAAAAAGCCCGGGCCGAAGGAATGGCCACCCTGAAGGAAGTCGGCCTGGCAAAAGTTCGCGATGGCATCACCTCGTTGGAAGCCGCCTTGGAAGTAACCGGCGGCGATTGATAGACCGCTGAAGCGACAAAGGGAGAAGCTCATGAGCCCAGTAATTCGAACCAACTCCATCGCCGCGGCCAAAACGCCGGTGGTCACCGCCCCGCCCCTGGCCCAACCCCGGCAGGGATTTGCCAGGCCCCTTAAAAAAATCACCAAAATCACCGGTGCCCGTAAAATCGTCAACAAGGATGTCCCCGCCTTTTCCCGCCAGTTGGCCGCCATGCTCTCGGCGGGCATGCCCATTGTTGTTTCCCTGGAGACCTTGGAAGAGCAGGCCGCCAACCCCAGCTTTAAATATGCGCTGGGTGAACTTCGGAAAAACATCGAAAACGGATCCTCCTATTCGGAGTCGCTGGCCAAATTGCCGACGATTTTCGACGAATTGTATGTCAACATGGTCCGAGCCGGCGAACGAAGCGGCCAGTTGTCCGAGACGATGAAGCGCATCGCGGCCCTGCTCGAGTCGGATGCGAAATTAAAGCGCAAGGTCAAATCCGCCCTGATGTACCCGACCATCGTGTTGTGTGTCGCCCTGATCATCGCCACCGGGATGATCCTGTTCATCGTCCCGGTTTTCGCCGAAATGTTCAGCGACTTCGGCGCCAAATTGCCCAGCCCCACCCAGTTCCTGGTCGATTTGAGCAAAAACGCAAAACGATACGCGCCGATCATCGTCCCCCTGATCGCGGTGGGTATTTACCTGTTTAATAAATGGAAAAAAACCAACAAAGGCGCCGACACCATGGATGCCCTATATTTGAAAGCCCCGGTGTTTGGCGTATTGATCCAGAAAGTCGCGGTGGCCCGTTTTTCCCGAACCTTGTCACAACTCGTGTCCAGCGGGGTCCCCATCCTGGCCGGACTGGACATCGTCTCGAAAGCCACCGGCAACCGGATTATCGGTAAAGCCATTTTGGACGCCCGAGCCTTTGTCGAACGGGGCGACACCCTCTCCAACGGATTGACCGGAAAAAAATGCCTGCCAACCATCATGGTTCGAATGCTGGCCGCCGGCGAAAAAACCGGAAAGGTGGACGAAATGCTGGATAGCATCGCCGACACCTTTGACGACGAAGTGGAAGCGATGCTGGCGGGCTTAACCTCCCTGCTGGAACCGTTGTTGATGGTTTTCCTCGGAGTCATCATCGGCGGGATCGTCATCTGCATGTTCCTCCCCATTTTCAAAATGGGGGAAGTTGTATCCGGCGGATAAAAAACTGGAATTCAGCGTTGACACCCCCTTCGAACTCGCGTATATTTCGCCGTTCTTTGAAGGAAGGGAAAGCTGAACCGTATGAAAACATTTGTTCCGGAGTCCAAAGACATCCAACGGGATTGGTACTTGGTCGACGCCAACGGCAAGACGTTGGGCCGATTGGCTGTCAAAATAGCCAACCTGTTGCGGGGGCGCATCAAACCGATCTATACGCCCAATGTCGATACCGGCGACTTCGTCGTCGTGATCAATGCCGCCCAGGTCAAACTGACCGGTCGCAAGGAAACCATCAAGCAATATAAAACGTTTACCGGTTTCCGTAATGGTTTGTATTACACCTCGGTGGCGTCCATGCGGGCCACCAAGCCCGAACGGATCATCGAACATGCCGTCAAAGGGATGCTCCCCCACAACCATATTGCCCGCAAAATGTTCAAGCGCCTTAAGGTGTATGGCGGGGCGACCCATCCCCATCAGAATGTCACCTTAAAAAATCTGTAATCCCTAAGCGAGAGGCTCCATCGTGACCGAAAAAATCCCCGCATTCAACGCGACCGGCCGCCGGAAAACAGCCGTCGCCCGGGTTTGTTTGATTCCCGGTACCGGTAAATGGATCTGTAACAGCGCCGATCCCCAGGCCTATTTCAAAACGGAAGCCATTTTACGGTATATCGAACAGCCCATGAAGCTCACCGATACGCTGCAGAAGTTTGACATCAAAGCCAGTCTCAATGGCGGCGGGATCGCCGGCCAGGCCGGCGCCATGCGCCACGCCATCGCCCGCGCCCTCGTCTCGGCCGATAGTTCGCTCCGGGAAGTACTGAAAGCCAGCGGGTGCATGACCCGGGATTCCCGTATGAAGGAACGCAAAAAATACGGTCAACCCGGCGCTCGCAAGCGGTTCCAATTCTCCAAGCGTTGATCGATTCCCCATGATGTCCTGTCCATTGAAGAACCGGGCCCTTCGGCCCGGTTCTTTTTTGGGACTCCCCCGGAGGAGAAAGGTATTTTCATGAATTCCCAGTCCGATTCCGTGCAATTCCTCATCGGGCCCGGCGGCGTCACCTCGGCCTCTGGATTTCGCGCCGCTACGCTCCTCGCCGGAATCAAGCCCTCCCGGAAGCGCGACGACATGACCCTGATCGTATCCGATGTCCCCGCCACCGCCGCCGGCGTCTTTACCTCCAACCGGGTCGTCGCCGCCCCCGTCCGTCTGTGTCGTCGGCATCTGGCCGACCAGCTCGCCCAGGCCATCCTCATTAATGCCGGTAATGCCAATGCCTGTACCGGCGCACAAGGCATGGCCGATGCCGAAAATTCCGCTCTCTGGGTCGGCCAACAACTGGGAATCGACCCCACCCGGGTCCTCATCTGCTCCACCGGCACCATTGGTATCCCCATGCCCATGGAAAAAATCGAGGCCCACCTCCCCCGCCTGATCGCCGGACTCACCCGCCCCGCCGATGAAGCCGCCGCCCACGCCATCATGACCACGGATACGGTCCCCAAACACGGCCAGGTCCAGTTTACCATCGACGGAAAAACAGTCACCATTGGCGGCATGGCCAAGGGGGCCGGCATGATCGAACCCCACATGGCCACCCTGCTCTGCTTCCTCACCAGCGACGCCCAAGTCGAGCCCGAGGCCCTGCGCCTGGCCCTGAAGGATGCCGCCGACCTCACCTTTAATCGAATCACCATTGATGGCGACCAAAGCACCAACGACACCGTCCTCATGCTCGCCAACGGTCACGCCCAAAACCGCCCGCTCAACCCCCACCATCCCGAATGGTCCGTTTTCTGCCGCGCCCTGACCGCCTTGATGAAGGATCTCGCCTTGCGCATCGTACGCGATGGCGAAGGCGCCACCCGCTTCGTCACCGTCACCGTTCAGGGCGCGCCGACCCCCGCCGACGCCGACAAAGCCGCCCGGGCCGTCTGTCGATCGCTCCTGGTTAAAACCTCCTGGTTCGGGGGCGATCCCAACTGGGGCCGCATCATGGACGCCATCGGGTATTCCGGCGCCGAACTCGATGAACATGCCGTCGAAATTCGCTTTGATAATCTCGTCGCCGTCCGGAATGGCCGTTTCGCCGAAGGCGCGTCCCTCGAGGAACTCGCCAAAGTCTACGCCCAGCCCGCGTTCTCGGTAACCATCGACCTGCACCGCGGAACCGCCGCCACCACGCTCTATACCTGCGATTGCAGTGAAGCCTATGTCCGTATCAATGCCGAATACATGACCTGACATGAATACGCTCATCGCCAAAGCCGGAGTCCTGATCGAGGCCCTGCCTTATATCCAGCGGTTCCGCGATGCCGTCATCGTCGTCAAGTTCGGCGGCAGTACGATGGAACAGCGCTCCCAGTTCGAAGGCATCCTCACCGATGTCACCTTCATGGAATGCATCGGCATGAAACCCGTCATCGTCCATGGCGGCGGCAAGGCGATCTCCCGCGCCATGGAAGTCGCCGGATTGAAGGCCCATTTCGTCCGGGGATTGCGCGTCACGGACGCCGCCACCATCGGCATCGTCCAGGACGTCATCCGCCACCAGATCAATCGCGATATCGTCACCACCCTCCGCTCCCAGGGCGCCGCCGCCCGGACCATCGATGGCACCGATGTCTTCCTGGTCGAAAAACGGGTCGGTCGTGACGAAAACACCGGGGAAACCCTCGATTGGGGATTTGTCGGCGATATCGTCGAGGTCGATCCCGAGCCGCTGGAAGTCTATCTCAAGGCCAACGTGATTCCCGTCGTCACTCCGCTGGGACGCGGTCGCGATGGGCAAACCTACAACCTGAACGCGGATGACGCCGCGGCCGCCGTCGCCAAGGCCCTAAAAGCCCGTAAGCTGGCGTTCCTCTCCGACATCCCCGGACTGCTCCGGGATCGGAACGACGAATCCACCCTCCTTTCCACGTTGCACATCCACGAAGTCGCCCACATGATTGAACATAAAATCATCGATGGAGGCATGTTGCCGAAAATCCGGAGTTGCATGGAAGCGCTCACGGCCGGCGTAAAAAAAATTCACATCATTGACGGCCGGTTACCCCACTCACTATTGTTGGAAATATTCACCGACCAAGGCGTCGGAACGGAGATCATCGAATGACCGCACGTGACACCCTCAGCGCCCAGTACAAAAAGTTTGTGATTCCCACCTATGCGCCCACCCTGGCTCTGGTCAAGGGACGCGGCGCCCGCGTCTGGGACGCCGACGGCAAGGCTTACCTCGATTTCGCCGCCGGAATCGCCGTTCAGAATGTCGGGCATTGCCACCCCAAGGTCGTAGCCGCCATCCAGGAGCAAGCCGCCCGCCTGGTCCACGTCTCCAACCTGTATTTCAACGAAAAACAATCCGTCCTGGCGGCCAAACTGAGCGCCCTCGCCGGCGGCGGAAAATGTTTCTTCTGCAATTCCGGCGCCGAGGCCAACGAGGCGTTGATCAAACTGGCCCGGCTCTGGGGCAATCCCCAGGGCAAATCCGGGATCGTTTCCATGGTCAACTCGTTCCATGGCCGAACCCTGGCCGCCCTCGCCGCCACAGGGCAAACCAAGTATCAACAGGGATTCGAACCCCTCCCCGAGGGCTTCTCGTACGCCGAATACAACAATCTCGACTCCGTGCGCGCCGCCATTAACGACCAAACCGCCGCCATCCTCGTCGAGGCCGTTCAGGGTGAAGGCGGCGTGGTTCCCGCCACCGACGAATTCCTCAAGGGTCTGCGCGCCCTCTGCACCGAAAAAAACATTCTCTTGCTCTTCGATGAAGTCCAGTGCGGTATGGGACGGACCGGCACTTGGTTCGGCTTCCAAAACGCGGGCATCACCCCGGATGCCTTCTCTCTGGCCAAGGCCCTCGGCAGCGGCATCCCCATCGGCGCGATTGTCGCATCTCCCCTTCTGGCCGACGTCTTCCAACCCGGCAAACACGCCAGTACATTCGGCGGACAACCTCTGGCTTGCGCGGCCGCCCTTGCAACCATCGCTGTGATTGAAGAGGAAAAACTGACTACGCGCGCCGCCCAGAGTGGAGCCCGCCTGATGGATGGACTCCGCGCCATGGCCCCCCGCTATGCGCATATGATCGAAGTCCGGGGACGCGGCCTCATGATCGGCGTGCTGTTGGATGTCCCGGTCAAACCGCTCATTCAAAGTCTCGCCGAAAAAGGGATCATCGTTCTGCCCGCCGGGGATAACGTCCTGCGCCTCGTCCCGCCGCTGAATGTCAAACCCGCCGAAATCGACGAGGCCCTGGACATGATCAACGAGGCCCTCGCCGAATTACACGGTATCGAGTTGCCGGACGACGCAGACGCCTGATCGGGGGGCGCATCTGCAGTTCGGGGCATACCTGCGCAGACCGGTAGGGCCGCCGCTTGTCGGCGTGCCTTTTCCAGAACGACCTTCGACGAGCGAAGGCCCTACAATACGCGAATCATGGGCATGCCGGAAGTTGTCCTTTCGCGCCACGGAAAACCCAGGGTACGAGTCGGATGATATTTATTCTTCCGGCAATATCTCGACAACCGCCGTGGTCCCGACCCCGATACATTGGGCCGTGCCCCCGTCGGGATGGCTGAAGTACAACCCCGCCTCGCCGGAAATCTGAATCCATTGGGCTCCGATCATCAGTCGGGGCTTCGTCGCCTCGGTCACATCCAGCAACCAGGCTTGATTCTCGATAAATCCGCTGATCAGGTAACGAACCCGATCCGGCCCCACTTCAACCCGGGCCACCTGTTCCGGTCCCACCCGAGTTACCCCCACGTCGCCGGCCACCCGCGACGGCCGGGCAAACAGCATTTCCATCCGCAAGCCCGGATCGCCGCGCAAATCGATCGTCAGATTGGTGACCGTCAACCCCTCCGTGCTGATCAGCACCCAGTCCTCGTCACTCATCGGCTGTCCTTCAGTGGTTACAAAAATTGACACCGGCTCCTCATTTATCAAGACCCGCAAACAGTCCGCATTCGTTGAGGTGACCGACAATCCCAATTTCGCCAGGGTGGCGCCGGTCACCTTGAAGATCGTCCCCGTCAGCGTCGCAACCGGTAGGGCGATGTCCGAACAGACTTCGGTCTGTCGCACCAGGACCGGTCCGTGCATTTCGGTTTGTCCCGTTGTTTCGACATCCTCCAACCAATAATAAAGGACGGCTTCGTTTCCGGGTTCCCTATCCCACCACTCGTAAGTCTGCCCGGCACCGGTCCCCGCTCCCGCAATCAGACCCTCATTCAACCGTCGGCGCACCCCCGTTTCGCTTGTGGACCGATAGACGTTGTACCCCAGATTGTCAATCTCGATGGCTGTTTGCCAGCTCGTTTTCACCCGGGTATCCTCGCGAAGGGCGCGGAACCAGACCAACCCCACCGCCGTCGGTCGCGAGTTCATAAACCCGAAATCGGCCTCGAGGAAGGGCTCGCTGGATGGCAGGCTGGTGGTCACCATCGGCGGGGTGGTCGAAATATCCAGCCCCGGCGGAACGGTCGCGCGATCCACCACCACACGATAGATGCCAAAAGTCAAATCGCAAAACATATACTGCCCGCGAAGTCCGCCGCTCGTCGCCGTCCAGGTTTCGGCCACAAAAATGGCAACGTTATTTTCGATCCGGAAGAGCCGGACCCGCACATTATTTAAGCCACGGAACGCCAGGTTCTCGTCCGGCAGGCCGTTCAGATTGTCGTCCACCCAGACTGCGTTACCAATACAGGTCATCCGTGAGGCGTAGGGGGCCTGATTGGTTTGGGGCGGCACGGGCGGCTGATTGGAGGCGGCGGATGCGGCCATGATCACGAAATTGGTATGCAACTGGCCCAGGGTGTTGCCGGTCATGATAAATCGGACCAGCAAAGTGGTCGACACCCCGGGGTTCAGGGGCCCGACATTGGTCCAGATCAATTCCCCGTCGTTCACATTATCGTCAGGTGCCGGGGTCGCATTAGTAAATGTCAAATAGGCCGTTTCGTAACGATCCGTCACCGACACGGTGAGCAATGGCACATCGCCCGTATTGGCGATTTGGATGGCAAAAGTCACCGGCTCTCCAACAATCACCGTCCGATTGGTCGGCGCGATCATTGTCTTCGACACCGAAAAACCAACGACGCTGATCGCATACAGCGCCGTGTCGATCTGGGGGGGAACCGGTGGAAAGAGGGGCGGCGTGGTCGGCGTGGCTACCACGGAATTGGTGTGTTCCACCCCGGCCGAACTCTGAACGGCCCGAAAGGTCACCACCACGGAGGTACTCGCACCCGGAGCCAGGGGCCCGATCGTGGTCCAGTTCAAAAGACCGTCATTCGTCGGGTCATCGGGAGCGACCGGGGAGGCCGAAACAAACGTTAAATAAGCCATCTCATACGAATCTTCCAGGGGCACGGTAGTCAGAATCACATCGCCGGAGTTGAACACCGTCAGCTCGAAGGTCACGAGTTCACCCACCTGGGCGGCACGATCGACCGGAATTGTCCGGAGTTTGGTCAATTCGTAACCGGGACCCTCCATCTCCACCACCGCGTCGTCAGTGGCGTTCAGAGGAAGGTCATTCGGGCCATAACCCACCACGGAGGCGATATTCGTCAAATCACCATTGATTACATAGGCCACAGACACAGTCCTCGACTCGCCCGCCAGCAGAGTCCCCAGATTGGTCGTCAGCCCGATTGCCGGGTCCGTCACCACCACGTTCGTCAATGCCACATCGCCCGGATTGGACACGATAAACGTGAAAGTCAGGGCCGCCCCATTGGTGCCCTGTACCATCTGCGAGCCCGGCACGGAACCGTCGAGACTGACCGTTTTATCGATCGCAATGTCCGGCGCCATCAATTCCACAACGGCGTCATCGTTGTCGGTGACATTGTTCACCCCTCCAATGGCGACTCCATTACTGAAGCAAGGAGTGCCCACGACGGTACCGATGTTGACTACATTGTTGCTGATCGCCAGATTGGTGGCCGTCAGGAAAGCGGTCGCGCCGGGTGCCATGATGCCGGGCACGCTCCCCACCCCGCCGAGTACATTATCCGTCACCGTCACCCCGCTCAAATAGGTGTTCCCCCCATTGCGAATCGCATACGTATAGACGACATCCGTGTTCAGGGTCACATACCAGATAGCGCCATCCGCGGCGGTTCCGGCGGTCTTGACGATTTCGATCGACGGCGAGCCCGCCCATAAACCGGCATCCAGCGTCTGATTATTCCCCCCGTAATAGATCGGAAAAGGCGCGGTTGAACCCGTGGTCAGATCGGCATCGCTATCCACGGCATCGTTCGTTCCCTGGTCGCGCAAGGTGAAGAAATATCCCGCAGGCGACGTGAAACCTATGAAATAGATCGCCGGGACCAGGTTGGTAAACTGGTAATACCCGTTCACTCCCGTCAATGTAGTATCAACCACATTTGAGGCCCCATCGTACAAGGTGACCGTCACGTTGGTCAGGCCAGGCTCACCCGGGTCCTGCAATCCATCGACATTCGTATCCAGCCAGACGAAGTCGCCCACACTGCTGGGATTATCCAGGGTATTGCTGTCCAAGGTGACGGCTCCATTCCGCGCCAGAGCCCGGCCGTGCAAGACGGCCGAAGTTTCCAGGGTTATGGATGTCAAGGCGATGATCGTTCCGCAGAAGGTGGAACCCACTTTGAGCGTCGCCGACGAGCCGACCACCCAGAATACATTGCGGGCCTGCGCCCCATTGATGAGAACCACGCTGCTATAGGTTTCAGCGATGAGCGTCGAAGCCGCCTGAAAAATCCACACGGCGTTCGGATCGCCCTGGGCGTCGAGCGTCAGCGTCCCGGTCAGCCCCAGCGAATCGGGCGTGGTATCGTTCTGGTAGAGGCCCGGCACCAATGTCAGCCCGCCCAAGACGCCTCCCGCCACCACCGTGGAATTGGTGCGTCCGGCGGCATCGTTATAGGCCGTGACCAAATCGATCTTAGCCAACTGGGTCACAGCATCGTCGGCATGGTTCACCCCGTTCAGGGTCAGGTTTCCAATCCCCGTAATGGCGGGGGTGGGAAAGGTCCCAATATCCCCGGTGATGGTGGTGGGACCGGTGATGGTGATCCCGGCGCCGGCCAACACCGCAAAGGACTGAGCGGTTCCCAACTCCACAACGGCTTGAGTCTGCGCCCTCACGCCAGGACTCAGGAGCAGCGCCGCAAGGGCCGCACAAAAACCGATCCGCCAATGTTGAGCGACCTGTTTTCCAGACTTTGCCGGCTGATGTGGGTTCATAGTGGATCTCCTGTATTGATGATCTTCATGATGGCAAAAGTCACACCCTGCTCAATATGGGGAAAAACCCTACCGCTTAAAATAACCGTTGTCAGGCCGACTCCGGATTGGTGTAATACGAGCATGAAATCTTTACCCCCGATTCGGTCCCTCTCATCCGCATTCGGTATTTTTCTCCTGGCAAGTCTCGCCGTCGCCGACCCGGCGGCTCCCCGGGCCTGGCCTATTTTCCGGGGCGATCCCGGTCTCGCTGGTTCCGTTTCCCAAACCCTCTCCCCACCCCTCCGCAAAGCCTGGACCTTTGCCGCCGGCGGGCCCATTCAATCCACCGTCGTCTCGGATGGCAACCGGCTCTGGTTCGGTTCCCTGGATGGCAATCTGT
>CAZCDO010000124.1:0-12068 GCA_964497135.1 uncultured Verrucomicrobiota bacterium | reverse complement strand
CGATGTAACCCGGCCGTTGCTCATCCGTATCGTCGGCGATGCCGTTCTCGGTGATGAGGATCGGTTTTCTAAATTGTTTCCATACGGAACGGATCGTACGATATAACCCCTCCGGATAAATTTGCCAACCCATCTGGGTTACATCGACACCCAGTGGCGCCTTTGTGTCATTGATCCAGTACTGGTCGCACCTTCGCCAGTCATATTTCAGGGACGCCCGAGTGTAATAGTTGATTCCGCAGTAGTCGTAGGAATTTTGCACACCGTCAATGGGGGGCCCGCCGTGGATCCAGTGTGGTTTTCCCGTGCGGATTGTATGATCCCATCCCTCGAAGGACGCGCGACGGGCGATGAAGGCGGCGAAACGCTCGTACCAACCCGCGGGGCCCGGCGACTTCCAAGGCTCGATCCAGGGATACGCCATGGCGACACCTACTCGTGACCGGGTACCGTCCGGCGCCAGCGGACGCACCTCGTGGATCAGGTGGTAGGTTCCCGCATGCGCCCGAAGATAGGACCGGGATACGGCGCGGTATGCCCTGAAGGACCGGCGTTGCGGCGGGAACCGGCCCAGAAGATTGCCCATGATCGCCGGCACCATCGGTTCGTTCATCGTCACCCAGTAGTCGGGGAAAGCGCCCAGTTCCTCGATCACGAATTTCGCGTATCGCAGAAATTGGGTCACCGTGTCAGGATTCAGCCAATCGCCCTGTTCGGCGACCCAGTGCGGGATGACCCAGTGGTGCAGTGTAAGACAGATTTTGAAGCCGTGGTGGCGAAGCGATTGGAGGATGCGTCGATAGTGCTCGATCACATCGCGGTCGAATCGATCCTTCCGGGGTTCGACACGGGCCCACTCAATTCCGAGGCGAAACCCTTTGTAAGCCAGCTTCGCCATCAGGGCATGATCCTCCTCGTGGCGATTCCAGTAATCCATGGCGCGGCCTGAAACCGTTCCGTCCTCGATCAATCCTTTTCGTTCCCATGCCCACCAGTCGGAAAATTCGTTGCCGCCCTCCACCTGGTGGCCTGCGGTCGAGGTGCCCCAGATGAAGTTGTTTGGAAAGTTCAGGCAGTCTCTGGACAAAGCGCGTCCTCCATATTTGTGGTATTTGACCAAGCTATACTACTTTGTCAAAGGTCCTGATGCTATGGGGTGTAACCCTACGGCGGAACGGGAAGTACCGGTTATGGAGGCATAGGCGGCGGACGAGTTTCCAGACTCGCTCGATGGGGTTAAGATCGGGGCTATAAGGCGGAAGGAAGAGCAACTGGAAGTCAGGATTCTGTTTTTCTCGCCATGCTTTATGCATGCTGGCGTGATGGTATCGGGCGTTTCCGGGGAGAAGGCGAGCGCGGAGGCCCCGGCACCTATGCTGGCCATCGCATAGACATCTGGCATGCTCGGTCGTCCCAGCAAAGAACCCAATGGAGTAATCCCAAGCGTATTTGGGCGGGCTATACGGGCTCTCTTAATTCCTGCCTGATGCTCAAAAGCGGACGGATCGTTCCCCTATGCTTACGGCGGCCGGCAGGTGATTCATGCCGCGATTTCCGCCGACCAGGGCCGCACGTGGCGGGGCTTTCGGGAAGTAGGCCGTGATCCGCATCGCGACCAACCGCCTCCGCCCAGCGGCGACTTCGGTTCCGCCTATCCCTATCCGGTGGTAACGGCGGAAGACACGATCCTCATCAGTACCGGCCAGGGCCAGGGCCGTGCCCTGCTGATGCGACTCGATCCCGAATATCTCAATGCAACGCGGCAGAAGTCGGATTTCTCCGCGGGGCTGGACGACTGGTCCACCTTCGGCACCCGGGGCGTGACCTGCCCGCTCCACCCCTCCGGGGAGAACGGTGCGCGGGTGCTGAGCCTGCAACGCGTCGATTCCGAGTTTCCCGCGGCCGCCGTGTGGAATTTTCCCATGGGCCGCAAGGGCGTCGTCAGGTTGCGCGTTTGGGTCCAGACCGGGAGCCGCGGGTTGGGAGTCGGGCTGACCGATCATTTCTCGACGCCTTACGACCCAGAAGAGGCGCTGTGCAATTCCTTCAACCTGCGCCTTGCGCCGCCTCCCGGCAGTCCGGATTCCGTGGAGGCAGGACCCGGCGCCTGGCGTCTCCTGGAATTGCGTTGGGATTGTGATCGCCGCCAATGCGCGGTCCATCTGGATGGGAACAAGAAGAGCGTACTGCCGTTGCAGCACTCGACGGCGGGCGTTTCCTATCTCCGGCTGCGCGCCCTGGCGGAAGAGCCGGAAATCGGCGGGGTCCTTGTGGATTCCGCGGAGGCGGATGTGAGCCGGAGTTGGTAACCGGAAAAAGTCGGGGATTAGGACGCTTCGGCTCAAATTATGGCGGCAACGGCGGCTCCGGCCTCGTGATTGTGAAGTACAGGTATTTTTCAAGCGGCCCGGTGATTACGGTAATGGATATGGGAAATGAATTCGATGCGGGCGGGTGGAGAGGGGGCTTACGAGGCGAATGCCCTCAACAACGGAACCGTGTTTATCTTTTATTAATTACTGTTTATGAAACAACCAACTCCCTTTCCTCCGCGTATGCTTTGGTGTCGCCAACCGGCGCGGGATTGGATGACCGAAGCTTTGCCGCTTGGGAATGGTCGTCTGGGCGCTATGTTTTTTTGGGGGTGTTCCCCAGGAGAGTCTGCAATTTAATGAGCAGACGCTGTGGTCGGGAATTCCCCAAGATTTTCACCAGTCCCAGGATGGCGATCATCGGAAATCCGTACAGGCGATCACATCGAAGGGCTGCCCTATGATCTGTTCGCATATGGCTTGGATCTGATGTCTGAATTGGGCTATCCCCCCGTACAATTTGGAGACTGGGTCTTGCCCCGTGCGGCGGGGTACAAGATGACCGCCGCCCACAACACCGTGGTTATCGATGGCGCGAATCAGCCCGTGAAAGGACTTGACCCGATTGCCGGGCATCCGCCGACTGACCCTTCAGAACCCCGCAAGAAAGCCATTCGGTGATGCCCATGTGGCCGTTGAGATCGGCTTGACGAGCGGGGTTCGACACCTGTTGATTGCCGCCGACGTGGAGAATCCGATGGAATTGACGCCATCCTTGACGCAGGGCGACAATCTGGTTCAGAATGACTGGCAGGTACGACTCGATGGCGAAATGGCGCTTATTCGCAAGGATAACTCCGGTCTGGCCCGGGTCGTTGCCGGCGACAAACCGAGTGTAGCCGAAATTCATCTTGGGGTGGAGAGAAAGAGAAAGGATCTATACGGATGAATTCATCGTCGGCGAATGCCCAGGCCCTGACCGAGGCGATTCGCAAGGCCCGGTTTATTCTCCTGCATTCGGGGATTCCCTGGATGGAAGATGTTGGCTTGTTGACCCAAAATTATCCCCATGTCTGGCTCGACAGGGGCTGGGATGACCCGTATGGCCACCGTCCCATTTAAACATCACCCCCAAAAAGAGAAACCATGACAACCGCATCTGATTGTACCGATCGGCCTCTGGTGTTGACTGGGTCGACTCCGCCGGCCGATCCCTCCGCCACGCTCTGGTATTCGAAGCCGGGCAACACCTTCCACCAATCGCTCCCGCTGGGCAACGGGCGTTTGGGCGCAATGATCCGGGGGGGAGTGGACGAGGAGCGGATCGTGCTGAATGAGAGCTCGGTCTGGTCCGGTTCGCGCCAGCCGGCCGACCGGCCCGAGGCATACAAGACCCTGGCCGAGATTCGTCGCCTGCTGCTCGAAGGCCAGAACTCCGAGGCGGAAGAGGTGGTTAATGCGAACTTCACCTGTCAAGGACCGGGGTCGGGAAACGGCAACGGCGCAAACGTGCCGTTTGGTTGTTACCAGGTGCTGGGGACTCTGCACTTGCGATTCGCCGGCGGGCCGGTGACAGGCCCCATTCCCTACCGGCGTGAACTCGATCTGGCCACCGCGACTGCACGCGTCGAATACGAACGCGACGGCATCCGGTTTGAACGCACCCACTTTATCAGCGCTCCGGACGAGGTGTTCGTATCGCGCGTGAAGGCTTCGAAACGCGGGGCCCTCTCCTGTTCGATTGCGCTCGATCGACCGGAGCGCTTTACCACCACCTGCATCGCGGATAATGAACTCCTGATGACCGGTACGCTCAATGACGGCCTTGGCGGCGACGGCGTTACTTACGCCGCGCGCCTGCGCGTGATGGTGACGGGCGGCACGGTGGTCGCGCGGGAGAACACGCTCGTAGTTAAGGATGCCGATGAGTTGATGATAGGGGTGGCTGCCGCCACCGATTTCCGAGGATTTGCCGGGCGGCAGTCGGCCGATCCGCTGGCTGCCACCCGCGCCGATCTTGACCAGGCAGTACGCAAATCATTCACAACCCTCCTGGCCGACCATATTCGCGATCATCAGAAATGGTACAACCGGGTCGAATTGAAGCTGGCGGAAACGGCCAACAGCGTCCTGCCGACGGATTGCCGGATGAAGGCTTTTGCTCAAGGCGCGGCCGATCCGGCGTTCGCCGCCCTGTATTTCAACTACGGACGGTATCTGTTGATCGGGTCATCGCGAGCGGGCGGCCTGCCGGCAAACCTGCAGGGGATCTGGGCCGAGGAGATCCAGACGCCGTGGAATGGCGACTGGCATCTCGACATCAATGTCCAGATGAACTACTGGCCGTCCGAAGTCTGCAATTTATCCGAGTTGTCCGATCCGCTGCATAAATTGATCGCTTCCCTGGTTGAACCCGGCCGGGCAACGGCGAAGGCCTACTTCAATTCGCGGGGTTGGGTTGCCCATGTGATCACGAATCTCTGGGGATTCACGTCACCCGGCGAACACGCCTCGTGGGGCGCCACAACCGGCGGCTCCGCCTGGCTGTGCGAACACCTGTGGGAACACTACGCCTTTACGCTCGACCGTGAATTCCTGGCCTGGGCCTATCCCATCCTGAAGGAATCGGCGTTGTTCTATCTCGATAACCTGATCGAGGAGCCGAAACACCAATGGCTGGTGACCGGTCCCTCCAATTCACCGGAAAATCGGTTCAGCCTTCCCGACGGGCGGACGGCAACCGTCTGCCTCGGCCCGACCATCGATATGCAGCAATTGCGCGAACTGTTTGGCAACACGGCGAACGCTGCCCGGATTTTGGGCGTCGACGACGGTTTGCGCCAGGAATTGGAAACGAAACGCGGCCGACTGGCGCCGAACCAGATTGGACCGGATGGCCGTCTTCAGGAATGGCTTGAGCCCTATGGCGAACCCGAGCCGACCCATCGGCATACGTCGCCGATGTACGGCCTGTATCCCTACGATGAAATCTCGGCGCACGGCACGCCGGAACTGGCTGCGGCCTGCCGTCAATTCCTCGAGGGCCGGGGCGATCAAGGGACGGGTTGGGCGTTGGCCTGGCGCATCAACTTGTGGGCACGGCTCGGGGATGGCGACCGGGCACACAAACTATTCACCCTTTTGCTCCACCCGACGGACCAGGCGGGTTTCAACATGTCGGATGGCGGCGGCTCGTATCCCAATCTGTTCTGTGCGCATCCTCCGTTCCAAATCGACGGCAATCTGGGCGGCTGTGCGGGAATCGCGGAAATGCTCTTACAGAGTCGGCTTGAGTGGGATGTCACCCTGAGCCCCCAACCCAGTCTTGAATTATTGCCGGCGCTTCCCGCGGCCTGGAAGGACGGTTCGGTGAAAGGGCTGAAGGCGCGCGGCAACTTGACGGTCGATCTCGCCTGGAAGGGCGGGAAGGTGACGGCCTATCGCATCGCCTCGCCCGTGCCCCGTCAAGTCACTGTGCGGGTAAATGGGCAATTAAAGACCATCACATCGGAGATGTTGATCCGCACGATCGGGAATAATGAAATCTCAAGCAATCCGCCGCTGGTGACGGTCAGAAAAGAGCTCTACATCAAGCAACCCCGCCGGAATGCCGCGGCCCTAGCTGGTCGCAGCTATGTGGGACCCCAACAGCAGATGCGCGAGATACAGGGCGTCGAAGCGCGGGACGACGTGCATACCGGGCGATCGATCCGGTTCTCGGACGACAACGGCCGCACGTGGACCCCGTTTGCCGCGTATCCCGACACGGTCCGTCAGGTGGCCGGGATCGAGGTTTGGGAAGATGGCGGGCCTTGTGTGTTCGACGAGAAGGCCGGAGTGTTGGTGAATATTTGGCTCAGGCAAATTCAGGTTGGCAATGTCTGGGTCGATGGAACCTGCAACTGTTTCACCCACTACCGAACGTCCCTCGATTTTGGCCGAACCTGGTCTGAACCCCGGCAACTCCGTTACGAAGAGGGGGCGGATTTCAGTCCGTCCCATCCCACGAGTCCGGATTTCCTTTTGAAAAATCAGGCCTACATCGGCAATAATATCATCCGCCATAGCAATGGCACGCTCATCACGGCGGTGGGGCACGCCAACGCGCCCGATGACCCGCAGAACGTAAAACGCGCCTGGAAACTCGGTTCTCTCTGTTTCGTTGGCACCTGGAATGCCAACCAAAAGGACTATATATGGAAAGCGGGGCAGCGCGTGACCACGACGGATGACGTTTCGTCGCGGGGTTTGATGGAACCGGCGGTGGCGGAACTGAAGGATGGTCGAGTGCTGGTTGTCTGGCGCGGATCCAATACGGCTTCGACTCCAGGTCGAAAATGGTTCAGCCTCTCGTCCGATGGGGGCCTGACCCTCACGCCCCCGGCCGAGTGGAAATACGACGACGGGTCCAGTTTTTATTCGCCGTCGTCGATTCACCAGTTGGTTCGACACAGCGTCACCGGCAAGCTCTACTGGTTCGGCAACATCACCCCCCATGCGCCATCCGGCAACAATCCGCGTTATCCCCTCGTCATGGCCGAAGTGGATGAGAGGCTGGCGGCGCTGAAGAAAAAAACACTCCAGGTGATTGACGACCGCCCGGCTTCGGCGGACATCAACTACCAGCTCTCCAATTTCATGCCCTACGAGAATCGGGAAACGCATGATCTGGAGTTTTTCTTAACCACTTATGGGCAGGAGGCAGGGCAGGAAAACTGGATGAACGCCGATTGTTGGCACTATGTCCTGTCGTTCTGTAGCATTCAGCGGAGAAGGGCGGCCAACGACCGCCCCCACAGCAGATTGTCCGATGCCTTTCTTAGGCAATAATAGGTTTTGCTATTATATTATATCTCGAAACATGTATAGTGAATGGCGGTATTGCAATGAAGATCTGTAGACTTGGTTTTCGTGGCTAATTACGAAGAGGTTCAGTTTCAATGAGCAAGATCATGATTCCGACGCCGATTAATGTGGCCGAAGCGATTCTGGAGCCGTTTTGGGACCCGCAAGTGAGCGGTCTGGACAATTGGAAGATCCAAAAAGGAACTCGGCACGGACTGTCCATTAAACAAGATTGGTGTTGGGTGACTTTTGGCTGGATGCGCCGCCCAACAAACGGCCCGGCCTTGAGCATGAGTCTCGCACGGCGGATCCCCTGTGCGGAGTACGACCGGTTGCTCCTTGTCCTTCGCGTCCCGCCGGAGGCCCGCGCAACGCTGGTGGCCGAAACCGACCGGGGCGAACGGCGGATCACACTGCCGGCTGATCCGCTGGATAAGATTGAAATCGCCCTGCCGCTCCGGGGTGCGCGCGAAATCCGCAAAATCGGGATTGAAATTGAAGCGGGGGGCGACGGCCCGGCATACGGGTCGCTGGGTTGGGTTGGGTTTCAGCATACCCGCCGACTGCGGGATCACCTGGCGTTATGGAATCGAGAGCTTCCTCCCTCCGAAAAGCATCTACGGCCGGTGGGAGCCGCCATGAAGTTCGAGCCAGCTTATGGCTTCATGCGGGATCCCGCATCGATTGAAGCCGCACGAAAGAATCCGGAGTCCGTTCGGCAGTGCGAGGCGACACGCCAACGCGCTCGGAAGTTTCGGCCGGAGTCCTTGCGCAATGAGTGCTTGCGCATCTATATGGACAACCGTTACAACCGGGTGCGGGATCATGTCCGACCCTTTTACCTCACCTGCGGGGAACTCGCCTTTGCCGGGTTGGTGTTGCGCGATGGAGGCTTGCTGCGTTTGTCTGCGCGGACGGCGCTGACGCTGGCCATGTGTCCGCAATGGGAAGAGAATGTGATCTGCGAATTTCCCGGCGCAATTTTTGAACACCGTTGTTTCACCCACACCCAATTGATGGCCGATATCTGCGCCGCCATGGACCTGGCTGGCGAAGCGTTTAGCGAAACGGGGCGCGATTACCTGTTGCGCCGTCTGGCGGAGGAGGGGTTGGGGCGGACCAATTTTATCGTGTGGAAGCACGATTATACCTTCCACAACAACCAACTTTCCGCCTTTTCCCACGGACGTTTCGCCGCCTACGCGGTGTTGTGCCGGCACTGGGCGCACGTCGAGCCCTATTTTGAACTGGCGGTTCGGGAGTTAATTGAAAACTTTGATTCCATTCTTCTTCCCGATGGTGGGTATGCGGAAGGACCCAGCTATTTTGCCTATGGAGTTGGCATCGGGCTCGGATCCCTTGAGCTGTATGCGCGTTTTCGCGGCGTGCCGTTTGCCGAGGTGATGCCCCCGCGGGTACGCAAGACAGGCAATTTTGCCTTCTGTTTGGGCTCGACCTGTGAAGGAACCGATTTCATCCCCTTCGGCGATGCCGAGCCCGGTTGGGCTATTGGAACTCTCTCGTATTTTGCCGGTGCGGTTCCGGATAGTGGATGGGGGGTTTTGGAAGCCCGGGCCATGGCCCACGCCCGGGGCGAAACGCCGCCCGATTTGACCTGGCCGGCCCTGATCCGTTTGCCGGACATGGGGGTTCTCGCCTCACATCGCCGCTTGAACGGAGAATGGGTCAAAATCTTTATCTCCGGATGCACTCGCGATGCCGACCATAATCATGAGGACAAAGGGTCCTTCGTTCTGGAATATGCCGGCAACACCTTTGCCTGTGATCCGGGGCGGAACCGCTTTGCGGGATCGACGGCGGCCAGCCTCGTCAAGAACTGTGAACTGCATAACATGCTGGTCCCGTTTGGCACCTTCCCCGAACGGCCGCATCCGGAACTGCCGCATCCCACCCGCCCTTTTGCCGCAGGCATCGTGGCGGAGGGCGAGGGGGATGAACAACGTTTCACCGCACAAGTGGACGCCACCCGCGGATATGAACAATACTTCAAGTCCTGGCGGCGCCGGTTCGACTCGCCCACGCCGGATTGTCTGGTGATTCGGGACGATTACACATTAGCGCGGGGCGATGGGGTGGACTTTCTGTGGCAGACGACGCTCGAGGTGAAACAAAGCGGCAATCGAATGACCCTTTGCGGTCGACGCGGGCAGGCCTCGTTTGAAATTCCTGAGGGGTGTACGGCTACGGTCGAGACCGTGGCCGAGGAGCGACCCACAAAAGAAGGAGTTCCCATTGTCCACCGGCGGATCCGGATTCGAAAACCAGGTCGTAAAGGTTCACTGGCGATCACCGTGCTTTTCAACTAAGGATCCCTCATGTTAATTCCGCCCCGGCTGGTCGAACAAGCCCGCGCCAATGTCCGCACTCAACCGTGGGCCGCCCAGGCCCGGGATCGAATGGTCCAGGCCGCCGCTCCGTGGATGAAGATGTCCGATGACGAGTTGTGGAACCTGATGTTCGGCCCGACGCTTACGCGCTCTTGGATGGTCTGGTCCAATGGGCATTGTCCGGCCTGTAAAAAGAGCGTGCCGATGTACTCCTGGGAGATGGATGCGCTGGTCCGGCCCTGGAAAACCCGGTGTCCCCAGTGCAAGGAACTCTTTCCGAAAAACGATTTTGCCGCCTTCTATCGGTCGGGTCTCGACAACCAGAATATTTTCGACCCACGTAAAGCGGACCGTTCCTTGCTGTTCAATGTAGAGCACCCCGACCCTAAGGATCCACTGCATCAGTTCGGTGTTGATGATGGGGAGGGCTATGTGGAGGGCGACAAGCGCTGGAGATTTGTCGGTGCCTACTTGATTTACGGACAGTGGAAACAAGCGGTGCTCGGGGGCATCCGCAACCTGGCGGATGCCTATGTGGTGACGGGCGAACCAGCCTACGCGCACAAAGCAGCCATTCTATTGGATCGCGTGGCCGATCTCTATCCGACGTTTGACCACATCACCCAATCGTGGGTTTATGAAACCAGCCGAAGCAACGGTTATGTTTCCACCTGGCATGATGCGTGTCAGGAGACCCGCGATATGGTGCTGGCCTACGGCCGGATTCGGGAAGGTCTGCGTGACGATGCGACCCTGGCCCCTTTTTTATCCGCCAAAGCCCATCTGGTTAAGCTGGCCAACGCCAAGGCCTCGCCCGCGGAGATCTGCCGGAATATCGAAGAGCGCATCCTGCGCGATGCCATAGCCCATGTCGGGAAGATCCATGCCAATTACCCGTGGACCGAGATTGCGCTGGCGATCATTCGCCTGACGCTGGGAACCCCGGCGGACCTGAAGGTGGCTGAGGCGGCCATCGACGACATGGTAGCCCAATCGACGGCGGTCGACGGCGTGACCGGAGAAAAAGGTCTGGTGAACTACTCGGCGATGGTCATCGAAAATTTGGCGGTGTTTCTGGCGCAAATGGAACAACCGCATCCGGGTTTCCTCGCTGAGGTGATTCAGCGGCATCCATCCCTTCGGCAGACCTACCGCTTTTTTATCGATACCTGGTGCATGCAAAAGTTTTATCCGCTGGTCGGCGATACGGGTGGATTTGGTAAGCGCGTCGACTATTATGCGGGAGCTTCTTTTTCGAAAAACGTGGGGATCACGCCTTCGATATTCACCTTCTTCTGGCAGCTTTACGAAGCGACCGGGGATGCGGCCTACGTGCAAATCCTGTATCACGCCAACGGACATTCCGTCGAGGGACTGCCCTACGACCTGTTTGCATCGGATCCCATTGCATTTCAGCGGAAGGTCGCCGCCGTAATCGCACGGCATGGCGCCACGCCCACTCTGGCCAGTGTGGACAAGCAGTCGTGGCACCTGGCCATACTCCGGAGCGGCCAGGGCGAGCGCGCCCGTGCGGCGTGGATGGCCTACGATACCAGCGGTCGGCACGGCCATGCCAACGGCCTGAATCTGGGACTGTTCGCCTATGGCTTGGATCTGATGCCGGAATTAGGATATCCGCCCGTGCAATTCGGCGGCTGGGCTTCGCTTCGCGCCGAGTGGTACAAGATGACGGCCGCCCACAACACCGTGGTCGTCGATGGCGCGAACCAACCCTTGAACGGGCTGGAACCGATTGCCGGGCATACGACGCTCTGGGCGGATGGCGAATCGTTCCGAGGGATGCGGGCCTCCGCGCCGAAGATCGCCTTCCCGCAACACTCGATACAACCGTTATCGGGACCGGGCCATGAAACCATCGGCTTCTATCTCTACCGGGAAGGGCGTATCTCCCGGGTCAAGGTGTTTACCAAGCCCGAACCGGAAGTTGGCAAGCCATCTCCGGACTGGACCCTGCAATTCGAAGACGATTTTGACCGCGATGAGTTGGGCTCCGATTGGAAAGTGGTCGAGGGACAATGGCGGATCGAAGGAGGCCATCTGATCGGTTCGGGGATGATTGTCTGCACGCGTCAGTTTTCTGGACATCAGCGTCTTGATTATGAGGCGACGACGCAGGCGAAAGAGCCCGGCGACCTGAGCGCGTTTCTGGCCGGTAACGATACGGGATTTGTCACGGGCGCCTTTTTCGGCTTTGGATCCGACGATAACAGCGTGGCCAAATTGCTAGTGTACAGGAAGAATGTCGCAGCCGCTCCAGCCGCGATTGCTCCAGACCAAACTTACGCCATCCGGTGTCAATGCGACGGCGACCATCTCCAACAACTGATCGATGGGAAGGTCGTTCTTGGCTATACCCACAATGAGGCTGCTGTTCGCAAGCAATACGAACGCACCGTGGCGATGGTCGATCTGACTGAAACGGAAAGACCCGTTCCCGGGGATGAAGCCGGGAGCGACTTTTATCTGCTGGATATCTTTCGAGTCTCGGGCGGAACCGACCATGCCAAGTTCATGCACAGTCATTTCGGAACCCTCCGAACCG
>CAZCDO010000123.1:0-12111 GCA_964497135.1 uncultured Verrucomicrobiota bacterium | reverse complement strand
CCGTGGATGAACCGGGCTATTTGTCCTATGAAGGGCAGTCGGAATTTAAATACATTCCAGTGAACGAGAAAGTGGAATTGAATTTGGGGCGGGTTGAAAATGTGGTGGTGGAGCCGACCCTGATGGATTACAAGATTGAAAACCACACCTTTGATAGTAACCGGAATGTTTCCGGCTGGGATGAAGTCCGGACCTTCAAGATGGAGGTCAAGAATACCCGGCCCGTGGCGGTTAAGGTTGAAATTCAGCGCAATTTCCCCGGACAAAAATGGGATCTGAAATCGGAAGGGGATTGCGGAAAATATGAAAAGGTGGATTTCGATACCGTCAAATATACCCTGGAGCTGCCTCCCCGGAGCGTGAAGGAATTTTCGTATACCCTGCGCACCTATCAGGGGAAACGCGTGGAAGCGGCGAAATAAGAAAAGCGACAGCAGGAGATCCGCTTGCTTCACCTATATATCGATGCGGATGCCTGTCCGGTAAAAACCGAGGTCTGTCGGGTGGCCATCCGGCACCAACTCAAGGTCACGTTGGTGGCCAACTCCTGGATGCGATTTCCCCGTGACGAACGGACTACCCTTGAAGTGGTCGGGGGCGGAATGGATGAGGCTGATGATTGGATTGTCGCGCATGTGCAGCCAAACGACATCGTTGTGACCGCCGACATTCCATTGGCCAGTCGCTGTGTCGCCGCCGGGGCCTGTGTGATCGGGTCAACCGGGATGGTGTTCACGAAGAGCAATATCGGGCAGGTTGTTGCGACCCGGGATCTGATGTCCGAACTTCGCGGTGCGGGCGAAATCACCGGGGGGCCTGCGCCTTTTACCCAGCGAGACCGGTCGCGGTTTCTTCAGAAACTGGACGACGTCATTCAATCCATCCGGCGAAAGCATCCGCCCAAAACGGTTGTCAGTTGACCCGGATTGTCGGGGGAAGACGAGGGGAAATGAATTTGAAAACATCCTTTAAAATCGGAGCAGGTCGCTGGGTTATAGCGGGACTCCTGATTCTGGTTGCCGGATTGGTCCTGGTGGCTGGTTGTCCGTCGCTTTTTCTGGGCGGCACCTTTTCCGGTCAGCCCGAGGAGTTGAAGCCGCACCTCAGTTCTGCCGCGCAGGCCCTTCTGGCCAAGGCTTTCAGCGACATCGGGACGGCGCCCCTGGTGGACTACCATGCCCATATCATCGGCATTGGAACGGAGAACAGCCATGCCGAGGTGAATCCGGCCATGCTGAACTGGCGGAATCCGGCGAAAAGACTTCATACCGGCATTTTTCTCAGCGCCTGTGGAGTCAGCGATTTTGCCCGCCTGGACCAGGAGTATGTGGAACGATTGGTTCGATTGACCCGGGGGTTTGGCCAACCGGTTCAGATGCATATTCTGGCGTTTGATCATTACTATCATCCCGATGGCACCCTGGATCGGGGGAAAGGCACCTTCTATGTGCCCAATGACTATGTGGTTCAACTGGCGGACCAATATCCCGAGGTGTTTATTCCCATTATTTCGGTCCATCCCGATCGCCCGGACGCGCTGGCCGAACTCGAAAAATGGGCGAAACGGGGTGTGCGGTTTGTGAAGTGGCTGCCCAATGCCCAGGGAATTGACCCCTCGGCCCGTCGGCATGACGGGTTCTACGCCGTGATGAAAAAATATCACATGATTCTGTTGACACATACCGGAATGGAAAGGTCTGTAGCATCCAGTTCCCAGGCTTTTGGAAATCCGTTGCTCCTCCGACGTCCATTGGATTTGGGGGTCAAGGTGATTATGGCACACTGTGCCAGTGCGGGCCGGAATGCGGACTTGGACCATCCCGGGGTTGAAGCCGACAACTTCGATTTGTTTCTGCGACTGATGGCGACAGACCGCTACCGCGGGCTGTTGTTTGCGGACATCTCGGCCCTGACTCAGCTCAATCGCACCTCCCAGCACATCCTCGAGCTGATCCGGCGGCCGGAATTGCACGACCGTCTGGTGAATGGCAGCGATTACCCGCTTCCCGCGATCAACTGCCTCATTTGGACGCGGAAGCTGGTCTGGTTGGGGCTGATTACCCACCGGGAACGGCGGGCACTGAATGAAATTTGCAACTACAACCCCTTGCTCTTTGATTACGTGCTCAAACGGACGATTCGGGATCCGGTGACCGGAAAACAACTTCCGGCCAAAGTGTTTATGAAGAATCCCGGGATTCTTGAGGTGCACCCTTAGCCGGAAAAAGGGATCCGCCGCAAAAGGGCAGAGTCGGGCAGGAATGCCCAACCGACAACAGAACACCGGGCTTTGCGGGGATGGGGCTCACGGCCGTGGGCCAGGCGGTTCGCCTGGCCGGCCGCGACGTGGCAGGTCGGGAAAGATCACGTTCAGGGACGTGTTGGATGTGATTTGATGGATCTCAAAACAACATCATCTGTTGGGGGGGGTGGAGCGGCATGGGGTTTTCATAGCCGGTATCGGGCGGAAGATCCGGGTTTTGGCGCGCCGTGACCGCCAATTCATCGCAACGCAAATTCTCCTGATTGTCGGCATGACTCCTGACCCAGACGAATGTCACTTCGTGCAGGGCCGACAGGTTGAGCAATTCGTTCCACAGGTCGGGATTCAGGGCGGGCTCTTTTCCCTTGTTCCGGGTCCATTGGTTTTGCCGCCATTTTTCGGCATACCCTCCATTAAACATGTCCACGACATAACGGGAGTCGCTGTTGATGGTGACCTGGGCCTTCTCGCCATTCAACTGTCGCAGGCCGATAATGGCCGCAAAAATTTCCATGCGATTGTTGGTGGTTCTCCTGAAGCCGCCGGAGATCTCCTGCCGCTGTCCGTTGCGAATGAGGACGACCCCATATCCGCCGGAGCCGGGGTTGGGACTGGCGGCACCATCGGTATAGATGATGATCGGGTTGGGAAAAGGCTTGGTCACGGGCGGATTATGTCAGAGGCGGGACCGGAGCGCAAGACGTCGCTCGGTGAAGTAAAGCCAGGCCTGCGAAGGTGTGAAAGAATAAATATGGGTTTCGTATCCCGTACGGGTTTCTCCCTCCCCCCGTGCGGGGGATGCGATGTAACACGCCAAAGCATAGAACGGGGTCAGACCAGAAGATCTTCACACTCCAAAGAAACCCTTCGTTAATCTGACGGTTCCCCCTCACCCCGCCCTCCCCCGCGCCGGGGGGAGGGAGGAACAGAATCCATGCGTCTATGCTTTTTCCCCAACGGGACAACCGATATGTATTAAGGCGCGTGGCCCGATCTACTGGCAATGAGGACGATATTAACCACTGAGTCTCCGTGGTGAACATCCGGCATGCGGTTGCTCCTTTTGTACACAACGGCTCCTCCAATCCTCTATGAGTTTGCCTCCGAAGCCCCCCTTTGTTACAACTTTCCCCATGAAAATAGTTCTGATCGGCGCCGGAAGTTTTGTTTTTGCGCCCAGTGTCATGCACGATGCGATCGTTGAGCATCGCTTGAAAGGGTTGCACCTGGCTCTCGTTGACCCCCAGATCGAGATGGCCAAACTGATGGCGGGAGTCGGACGGCAAATGGCGCTTATGGTGGATCTCAAGATTGAGCTTACGGTGCATGCCGATTGGACAAACGCGTTGGCCGGGGCTGATTTCGTCATTTGTTGTGCGGCCGTCCAGCTTCAACGTCGTTTCGCGATGGATGTCGGGATTATCGGGCGGCTTGCTCCCGGGCACCTGGTCACCGAGTTCGGTGGAATCCACGGCATCAGTTACACGTTTCGCCAGATTGCCCTGATTAAAGGCCTGACCGCTGACATGCGTCGGGTGTGTCCTTCCGCCTGGTTATTGTGTTCATCCAATCCTCTGCCGCGGGTCTGCCAAGCCGCGCACGAGTTGGGCATTCATACCGCCGGGTTCTGCTCGAATTCCATGGGGGGCTATGGCCTGATCGGGCACATCCTGTGTCAGCATCGCGAGTCTTTCCCCTGGCCGCAGGCGGTCCAGCATTACGAGGTGGTCATGGCGGGATTGAATCACATCACCTTCACCCTGGCCTTGATGGAACGCGACACCGGCCGTGATGTCCTGGCCGACTTCATGGCCCAAGCCCGCCGGCAAGGCGGCTTCGACCATCGGACCGGAATGCTGGTCGAAGAAACCGGATATTGGCCGCCCAACGGCGAAGGACACATGCGCGATTTTCTGCCGCCCGATGCGCAGAGTTGGCCGCTTGATCTGGCCTCGCACGGGACCGGGGAGGAACGAGCCGAACGGTTGCATGCTTTGCGCGAGGTCTCCGCCGGGACGCGCGCATGGGAACCCTTGCTCGAACACCGTGCCTGGGAGAAACCCATGGATTTCGTGGCAGGACTATCCGGCGTTGCGCCCGCACAGTTCCACGCGCTGAACCTCGTTAACGAGGGACAGCTTGTGGATTTGCCGCGGGGCGCATTCGTCGAAACTCCAGCCCGCGTTACGGCTTCCGGGCCGGTGCCCCGGACTTTGCGGATGCCGGATGCGGTGGCGCGGCTCAGTCGGCCGATTGCTGAATTAAATGGGCTGATCGTTCAGGCCGCCTTGACGAATCGGCGGGATCTCCTGGATGCGGCGGTGGAATTGGATCCGACGATTCTCGATAAATCCGCCGGCCATGCGGCCCTTGATGCCTGCCTCGCGGCCCACGCCGATCTGATTGGGAGCGTCTGAGCGGGAACGATTCAGTTGATGTAGGTTTCCGAGGTGGCCCGACGCGCGTGTCCGGTCCCAGTTTTGCAGGATTTTCAAGAGCAGTAGTCGCGTGAGGTATCCCGCTTCCAGTCGGGACTCGTCGTGCGGCTATCCGGACCTTGGCGATCTCGGCCGGCCCTGCGAAGCCATCCGGGCGTAGGAGGGCGGCTTTGCTTGAGAAAAATCAGAAAGGTGATGATTTATTGAGGGATCAATTCCCCGTGACAGATGCGGCTGATTCGACGGCCGGGCGGCGTCGGTGGATCAACATCAGGTTTCGGGCGTAGACGAACAGACCGACCAATTGGCCGAGGGTGATCACCGGATCCTTGCGCCAGACGGCATAAATGAGAAGCAACACTCCGCCGCCGAAGGAGAGATACCAAAAAATCACGGGGACGGTGGATTCGCCTTTTTTCTCCGACACCACCCATTGGGCCAGGAAACGGCAGGTGAACAGCAACTGACCGAGCATTCCGATGAGACCCATGGGCTGGGCCAGGATATCGATAAAGTGGTGAAGGGTTTCCATGAAATCAGCGCTCCTCGACGGTGAACTGTTTAAAGCGGGTTTGCATCCAACGAACGGCCCGGAGGTCGCCGACCGTTTCCTTCAGACGCTTGAGGTTGGTATATTTGCTTTGCCCGGCGGAACGTTGACGGTGATGGACCCCGATCTGGGCGATCCGGGCGCCGCGCATACGGACCAGAGCCGGCAAGAACCGGTGCATCCCTTTGAGTTCCATGGGTAGATTCCGCACGAATTCCGCTTTGAACGCCTTGAGGGTACAGCCGGTATCCCGGATATCCTCGCCTAGGACTGAATTCCGGATGGCGTTGGCGAGACGACTGCCATACCGCTTGGCGGCGGTATCCTGTCGGTTCAGCCGGTAGCCACAACAGACATCGGTGTGGTCCAATTCCTTCAAGAGGCGCGGGATTTCAGCTGGATCATTCTGGCCGTCGGCATCGAGGGTAATCAGGATGGCGCCCCGGGCCATTTGGAAACCAGCGCCCATGGCGGCGCTCTGGCCGGAATTGGGAGTCAGGCGGAGAACCCGAAGGTGAGGCCATTTGGTTTTCAGACGGGCGAGGAGTACCGGGGTTTGATCGGAGGATCCATCGTCAACGGCGACGATTTCATAGGTGCGTCCGATGGAACGCAAAACGCCATCGAGCTCCCGCAGGACGGGTTCGATGCATTCCTGCTCATTGTAAACCGGCAAAATTGCTGAAAGATCGATGGTTGAGTTCATAAGAAGCGCCTCATCCATTCAAAATAGCGCAAGCCGGAAAGCCTGTCATGTCTTATTTTGGAGTGTATTTAACCCTGGGCGCATCTGCGCTTGGGTGCACCTAATCGCAGATGCATTTCTGGAATTACAGGCTGATTTAACTCTTGAAAAAAATAGCGACAATGTTACGCTGTGCGACATTATGTCTCAATTGATGGGAAGGCTAATACAATGAAAAGCGCCTTTTTGGATAAATTAATAGAGCGGATGGATCGGGTCGATCCGGAAAGTCTGCAGTCCCACTTCCTTCACCTGGCTCAGGAAAAAGGGCTGATGGAAGCCATTTTTCAGTCGATTCAGGAAGGCATCTTGCTGATCGACGGACAGGGGCGGATGTCGTATGCCAATCGGGCGGCAGAGCAATTTCTGGGATTCCGGCTCGAAAAAGTCCGGAACCGGCCGATCCAACGTTATTTGCCCGAAATCGACTGGGATCGGGTTTTGGCGTTGGATGCGGCTGAATGGACGCGCATGGTCAGTTATGAAATTGAAGTGCGCTATCCCGAGCATCGGTTCCTCAGTTTTTACGTGGTGCCATTGGTCGCCGTAAACAGCACGGAAAAAGGTGCGGTGGTGTTATTGCGCGATGTCACCCGCGATCGGGAAAACAGCGTCACGCAGATCGAGTCCGAGCGGATCAACGCCATCCGGCTTTTGGCCGCCGGGGTGGCCCATGAAGTCGGTAATCCCCTCAATGCCTTGACCATTCATCTGCAACTGTTGGCCCGCCAGATTTCGCGGCTTCCCGAGGACCACCGGCAACCGCTGGTGGAATTGATGGAAGTCGCCCAAAACGAGGTGTCCCGACTCGATCTGATCATCACCAAATTTCTCAAGGCGATCCGGCCCTCGACGCCGAGTCTGGCGCCGGCGGACCCCGCCGCTTTGATCCAGGAAACGCTGGCCATTCTGAAAACTGAAATCGAGAACCGCCAGATCCGTGTGGCCATCGATTGCCCCGAACCCCTGCCGGTATTGAAACTCGACAAGGACCAGATGAAGCAGGCGTTTTTCAACGTGATCAAAAATGGAATCCAGTCCATGCGTGATGGGGGGCTCCTCACTCTAACCCTGCATGTCACCGGGGATTTTGTGAATATATCGGTCCGGGACACCGGGACCGGCATTCGGCCTGAGGATTTCGGTCATATTTTTGAGCCCTATTATACGACCAAAACGTCGGGCACTGGACTCGGGTTGATGATTGTGCAGAGGATTGTTCAGGAACATGGCGGCAAAATTCTGATCGAGAGTGCGCCGGATGCCGGGACGACGGTGACGATCCGTTTGCCGGTGGATGAGAGACGGGTTCGCCTGTTGAAAGCCGCCCATGTCACCTCCGCGAAAGAACAGGAACCGACCCCATGAAAACCCCGTTGCCGACCGTGTTGATTGCAGAGGATGATAAAAATACCCGGGAAGGCTTGGCGCGGGCGTTGGGGGGCGACTACAAGGTTTTGCTGGCCGAAAGCGGCGAGCGCGCTCTGGCGATCATGGATGCCGCGCCGGTGGATATTTTGATGAGCGATATCCGGATGCCGGGGATGGATGGCATGACCCTGCTCAGCCGGGCGATGGCGCGTACTCCCCAGCCGGTCTGCATCATGCTGACCGCCTACGGCAGTGTGGAGATGGCGGTCGAAGCGATGAAGCGCGGCGCCTATGATTTTTTGACCAAGCCGGTCAATCTGGATCACCTGGATCTCCTGCTTCAACGGGCGCTTCGATCCCGTCAGGTGGAAACCGAGAATGCCACCTTGCGCGAGGAACTGAACCGGCATTATGGGTTGGAGAATATTCTCGGACAATCTCCCCGGATGCAGGAGGTGTTCGATGTCGTCAAACAGGCCGCCCCGAGTGCCGCTTCCATTTTGCTCAGTGGCGAAAGCGGGACCGGCAAGGAATTGGTGGCGCACGCGATTCATCGGTTGAGTCCTCGCGCCAAGGGGCCTTTCATTGCCGTTCATTGCGCATCGCTTTCGGCCAACTTGCTCGAAAGTGAACTCTTTGGCCACGAAAAAGGTGCCTTCACCGGTGCCGCCGAACGGCGGCGCGGCCGTTTCGAACTGGCGGACGGGGGAACCCTGTTCCTGGATGAAATTTCTGAAATCGAACCCGCCATCCAGGTCAAGCTCCTGCGGGTGTTGGAGGAGCGCACTTTCGAGCGGGTGGGGGGGAACGAAACGCTCGAAGTTGATATCCGCCTGATTGCGGCGACGAATCGCGATCTCAAAGCCATGGTTGAACAGGGTAAATTCCGGCAGGACCTTTTTTTTCGGCTGGATGTGGTCAGTATTGTGCTCCCCCCCTTGCGGGAACGGGAAGAGGATGTCGTCCTGTTGTGCCACCATTTTCTCAAGGAATTTTCCCAAAAAAACAACAAGGCCATCAGTGAATTCACGCCGGACGCGTTGCAGATGCTATCCGCCTATTCCTGGCCGGGCAATGTTCGCGAACTGCGCAATGTGATTGAGCGCATGGTCGTTCTCGGCCGGGGTCCCAAACTGACGGCCCGGGATCTGCCGACGTCATTGCGCCAGGCGGTTCAGCAGGATCCCACCCAGGGTGCCTGGCGCGGAGCCGGGGGAATGACCGGTGCGGATTCCCTGGAGTCGGTGGAACGGAATTTGATTCAAGCCGCGCTGAAACGTCGGCAGGGAAATCGGACCCAGGCGGCTGCCCAACTGGGCATCAGCCGGCGAACCCTTCAGCGCAAGTTGAAACAATATCGGGAAGAACATCCGGAAGATCCGGGCGAAGACTAACCCTGTTTGTAAAAGCCCTGGCCGGATTTGCGTCCGAGCTCGCCTCGGGCCACTTTTTCCTTGAGGAGCCGGCAGGGGGCCAGGTGCGGATTCCCACTGTCACGAGCCCGCGTTTCCAGAATTTCCACGACCACATCCAATCCGATCATATCGGCTAAAGCCAAAGGGCCCATCGGATGGCCGGCGCCGAGTCGCATCGCGGTATCGATGTCTTCGGCCGAGGCGATCCCTTCCTGGAGGGCCTGCGCCGCCTCGTTGAGGTAGGGGATCAAGAGGCGATTGACGATAAAACCCGGGGTGTCCGCCACCAACACCGCGGTTTTGCCCAGGCGTTCAATCCATTCCCGGCCAGTCGCCAGGGCGGTGTCGGAGGTGGCCGATCCTCGGACCAGTTCCACCAACGGCATGGCCGGTACCGGGTTAAAGAAATGAATACCCAGAACCCGGTCCGGCCCCTTCACATCAGCGAAGATGTCGGCGATCCGCAGGGACGAGGTGTTGCTGGCCAGCAAGGTTTGGGGTGAAAGACGTTGAGCCAGGTCGTGGAATAAAGCCTGTTTGGCTGGAAGATTTTCGATGATGGCTTCGATCGCCAGATCGACTTCGGTTCCGTCGGCGATTGGGCCGGTTACCCGGATCCGGGCCAGAACGGCCGGGATTTGGGTGGGATCGAACTTCCCTTTTTCGGCCGCGCGTTTGAGCGCCGTGGCAATCGAGCCCAGAGCTTTTTCCGCCAGCGTTGGATTAATCTCACTCAGCAGGACTTCGCACTCCGCCGCCGCGGCGGTTTGCGCGATACCCCGGCCCATGGTTCCGCCCCCGATCACCAGTACTTTGCGAATCATACGGCGTCTCCGGTCCATCGTTCCACCACCATCGCAATGCCTTCGCCGCCGCCGATGCACAGCGCGGCCAGGCCGTAGCGTTCCTCCCGGCGCGCCAGTTCATGCAAGAGCGTCACCAAAATCCGGGCGCCGCTGGCACCGAGCGGATGGCCGAGTGCGATGGCGCCCCCATTGACATTGACCCGCGCGGGATCCCAGGGCATTCCGGCCCGGACAGCGAGGACTTGGGCCGCGAAGGCTTCATTGATCTCGATGAGATCCATTTCGTCAAATTTTAATCCAGCCCGATCCAATGCCTGGGCGGTGGCCGATACGGGACCGAGTCCCATCCGGGCGGGCTTCAGTCCGCCGGTGGCCCACGAGCGGATACGAGCCAGCGGTTTCAGTTTTAATTCGCGGGCACGGGCGGCAGAGAGAACCAAAACGCCGGCGGCGCCATCGCTTAAGGCGGAGGCATTGCCGGCCGTGACGGAGCCGCCGGGCTTGAAGACGGGTTTCAATGCGGCCAGCCGTTCAGGGGTGGTATCTGGCCGGGGGCATTCATCGGTGTCGAAAAGCAGGGGTTCTTTTCTGGGTTGGGGGATGGCGACGGGGGTTATTTCAGCTTTAAAACGGCCGTCTTTATGAGCGGCTGCGTACCGCTGTTGGCTGGCGGCGGCAAAGGCATCCTGATCGATTCGGGAGATGGCGAATTCCGTTGCGAGTTGTTCGGCCAACAGGCCCATGTGGCATTGGTCGTACACATCCCAGAGTCCATCCCGGATCATGCTGTCGGATAGCTCGCCATGACCGAGGCGATATCCGGTTCGGGCCTGGGGGAGGAGATAGGGTGCGCGACTCATGTTTTCCATGCCGCCGGCCAGGACGATTTGACGGCTACCCGCCACGATTGCCTGGGCCGCCAGACCGATGGCCAGAAGTCCCGATCCGCAAACCTTATTGACGGCAAAGGCCGAAACGGAATCCGGCAATCCGGCCGCCAATGCGGCCTGACGGGCGGGATGCTGGCCGACTCCGGCTTGGAAGACCTGGCCCAGGATGACTTCCTCAATGAGACTGGGCGTCAACCCGGCGCGTCGTGCGAGGTCGGCCAGGACGACGGCGGCGAGTTGGGGGGCGGCGATAAGGCTGAGCGCCCCATTAAAGGCGCCGAGCGGTGTGCGGCAGGCACTGACGATGACCGGCTCAGATGCATTCATCGGGACTCCGTTGGGTTCGAAGACCGGAGGCCCATGGGCTCCGGCCGGAAAATACGCGCATCCATGGTGCGCAGATCGGGTGAGATCTCGGGTTTGAAATCCATCTGGGCGAGCACCTCTTTTTCCACGTCAATACCGGGGGCGATTTCGATCAGCCGAAGACCGCGCGCGCCGAGTTCGAAGACCGCGCGTTCCGTGACATAGAGGACGGATTGTCCTTTTTCACGGGCGTAATCGGCGCTGAAGCTGATCTGTCCGACCGCCGGGATGAATTTCCGGTGGCGGCCTTCCCGGATGATGCGCAGTTTGCCGGAAACGATTTCAATGGCGAGATTGCCGGCGGTGAAAGTTCCGCAGTAAACCAATTCCTTGGCGTTCTGACTGATGTTGACGAAACCGCCGACCCCGGCGACGCGCTCGCCGAATTTGCTGACATTCACATCGCCGCGCGCATCGGCCTGGGCCAGTCCGAGAACGGCGAGATCCAGCCCGCCGCCGTCGTAGAAATCGAATTGATAGGGCTGATCGATGATCGCCTCGGGGTTGACGCTGGCGCCGAAACTGAGACCGGCTGCGGGGATGCCGCCGATGGGGCCGGCTTCGACGGTAAGGGTTAATTGATCGAACAACCCTTCCTCGAAGGCGATGCCGGCAACGCCTTCGGGCATGCCGATTCCCAGATTAAGAATGGCGCCCGGTCGTAATTCCAAGGCCGCGCGGCGGGCGATGATTTTGCGCTCATCGAAGGGCAGGGGCGGGAGGCTGGGCGGCGCCGAGCGGAGTTCCCCGGTATAGGCGGGGTTGAAATCCTCGGCGAAGGTTTGCTGGTGCTGTTCAGGCGAGGCGACGATCAACCCATTCACCAGGATGCCGGGAATCCGGACGGAGCGCGGATCGAGGGACCCTTCCGGGACAATTTTCAGGACTTGCACAAAAACCTGGCCGCCGGAATTATGTACGGCCTGTGCGAGCGAGAGCACTTCGAACGACCCCGCTTCCCGTTCCATGGTGACGTTCCCGCGTTCGTCGGCAGTGGTGCCCCGCAGAAAGGCCACATGTATGGGGAAGGCCTTGTAGAAGAGCCATTCGCGACCCGCGAGGTGGATCAATTCCACCAGATCCTCACGGGTTCGCTCGTTGAGTTTGCCCCCGCCGAGGCGGGGATCGATGAAGGTGTGCAAGCCGACATGGGTGATGACACCCGGTCGGCCGCCGGCAATTTCGCGGAAGAGATGGCTGATGACGCCCTGCGGAAAATTATAGGCTTCGATCTGGTTGGCAACGGCCAGGGCTCCCAACTTGGGTG
>CAZCDO010000122.1:0-12306 GCA_964497135.1 uncultured Verrucomicrobiota bacterium | reverse complement strand
GACGGAATAGGTGAGGATCCGGACACCGCAGAAGGCTTCGGTCTTGCGCATCAGGCTGCAAAAGACCTCCTTTTCGCGATCCTGCAAGATGAACCGCCGCTCGATGACCCGCGAGATACAATGATAAAACCCCGGCCCATCCGCCTTAATCCGTGGTAAACGCATAAGCCCCTCCCTGTTAAACCCCAATCCCCTATCCCGCTTTCCCCTATACCTCCATTCCCCGCTTGAGTCAATTCGCGATTTCGACTATTAACGTGTCCCTTGCGAGACCGTTTCTTCTGGAGGGCGGCACGCTGTTGCCGCCGTTTTTTCCGCCTCATGAGGCGTCGACAGCGCGGCGCCCTCCAACGCTTCGCGAAAAGGGCGGGATAAAAACTGTTACAAGATCCGGATGAGATGATAAATTCCCCCAACCAGTTGTTCGGGGTTATGAGCTCTCCCTGTCTCCATCACCTTCGGGCGATGTAGCCAGGTCTAACATCGAGTTCAACATCCGGTATTCCGGATCATTAGCTGGCAACCGACAATAAAGCCATGCTAGGGTTGTCGTGCCGGTGGGCGGAACAGCAAGCGGACGCGTCGATCACGTCACCTATACATCCGAATGGAGACACAAATGACACCTTCTGAGTCACCGCTGAGAGTCGGCCTGATTGGTGTGGGGACACACGCCCGCCAGGTGCTGATCCCGGCGATCGAGCAGATTCCCGATGCCCTGCGACTGGTGGCGCTGGCTACCGCCCATGCGGAAACCGCACAGGTCGCCCACGACTTCTACCGGCTTCCCTGCCATGTCGGTCATGACCGACTGATCGCCGATCCGAATGTGGATGCGGTGATCAACGCCAGCAATGGCGATCATGAAGCAGTGGCCGTCGCCGGGCTGGAAGCCGGCAAGCCCGTTTTTAATGAAACCCCTGCCATTCGCACGGAAACGAAGGCCGAGAGGATCCGGCACCTCGTGGCGAAAAACAAGCTAACCTACCTCGTCGGCTCGTGCCTCCGCTATGCTCCAGTGTACCAGAAGATGCGGTTGCTCCTGGGGCAGTGGCGCGAAGAAGAGCCCGGAGCGCGGGTACTCAATGCCTCCTACTATTTCGCTGGCGGGCATTTTCACAACCTGATGTTGTACTTGGGCGGTCCTATCGACAGCGTGCTCCACCTGGCGGCGGCCGAGGGTGCGGGGACGATCACCCTTCTCCGGTTTGCCAATGGCGACATCGGGAGCATTCGAGACTGCGGATTCAACAACTGGACGCCGCCTTATGAACAGGTGGAGATCGTGCATAAAAGTGGATGGTTGATCGCCGAGGATGGGCGAACCTTACGGTTTCACCGAACCCCTCGCGCTCAGGCCGTCCATCCCATGAAGCTCTCTTTCGAGAACGCATCAGGTGACTTCTTCCAAACTACCTTTTCCATCCCGTATGGGCGAAATCAGCAGCTCTATCTGCGCGGCTACGTGCCTGAACTCAGTGAATTCGCCCATTGCGTCAAAACAGGGACGCTGCCGACCTGCGGATTGGACGATGCATTGGCAACTCTAAGGGTCGGAGAAGCGGCCCGACAATCCCGCGAGACCAGTGGTCAGTGGGTGAAAGTGCGAGGCGCTTGATGTGCCCGCCAAGCCATGGTCCCAGGGATCAGGCCCTAACTCGGTCTTTCTGGGAATAAGTTGAAACAGTCAATATCGACGTCGATACTGAAATAAATGACTCGGGGAACCCAGAGATCGCTTAGGTGCGATTTTTGAGCAGACCCTTGTGCTTCAGGCGCAGACAATCCAGGATCGTCAGGGCGCTGGGATCTTCCAGGCGATACCACCGTTCGCGACCCCGACGCTGGCAGGAGACAATCCCGGCGCGTTTCAAAACATTCAGGTGGATGGAAACGACCGGCTGGGGCACCTTGAGAATGGCGATCAAGGAGTACACCGGTTGAACGCCTCCCAATTGAAGCGATTCGACAATTTTCAGGCGCTGGGGATGGGCCAGGATTTTAAGAGCGATTGCCATCCGGGACATGAAGTCCATGGGGAGTCGCAGCGTCTTCGATTTTTTGGTTTTAGAAGAACAACTCGGACACGGTTTTTGAGTGGGTTTCTTTGTGTTCATTTTCTAAATATAGCTTAATATGTGAAGATTGTCAATATGCAGAAAGAATAAGAAAGAAGGACAAAACCCGTGAGTTTACGCAATTTACTCGCACGAAAACCGCCCATGGGGTGGAATAGTTATGACTGCTTTGGCGGAGAAGTGACCGAAACCGAAGTGCTCGCCAATGCCGACTACATGGCACGCCATCTCCTGAAATATGGGTGGGAATATGTGGTCATCGACATCGCCTGGCACACGGACCAGCAGATGAACGATTTTCACGCGGACACCATGCTGGACGCCTACGGGCGCCTGCTCCCATCGGTTAGGCGTTTTCCCTCAGCCCAAAACGGCGTGGGCTTCAAGCCGCTGGCTGACGTCATTCATGGGTTGGGCTTGAAGTTTGGTATTCACGTCATGCCCGGCATTCCCAAATGGGCGGTGGAACGGAATAGTCCGATTCTGGGGTCCGGAGCGCGGGCGCGGGATATTGCCCATCCGACACGGGTCAACCAGTTATGGCCCGACGGTTTGCCGTTTGTCGATCTGACCCGGCCTGGCGGCCAGGAATACTACGACTCGCTTTTCAAGCTTTACGCCGGGTGGGGTGTGGATTTCGTGAAGGCCGACGGCATCGGCGGGTATGATCCGGATCAGGTTGAAGCGTTCGATCTCGCCCGTCAACGCTGCGGGCGCGAAATGGTGTTGAGTCTGTCGGCTGGGTGCCCCGATCACTCGACGTATCGCCGGCATCGCCAGGAACACTGCGAAATGTACCGTATTTCGGAAGACTTATGGGATCGCTGGCCCCAATTGGAGATGGCGTTCTATAATTTCATGGCGTGGCAAAGCTTCATTGGACCGGGCCATTGGGCCGACGGGGATATGCTCCCGCTGGGCCGCATCGGCGCCATCCAGCATCCGGACAACGCACCGGACCGCATGACGCGCTTTACCCGTTATGAACAAACCACGTTGATGACGTTATGGTGTATCGTGCAGTCGCCGCTGATGTTCGGTGGCGATCTGCCCAGCAACGATCCGTGGACGCTGGCGCTGATCACGAACCCGGACGTGCTGGCCGTGAACCAGACCGGTTTGAACCCGCACGAATTATTCCGGGATTGTTCCTGCCGCAGCCTGGCCTGGGTTTGCGATTTGCCGAATCAGGCCAAGGCGATCGGGGTGTTCAATTTCGATGGTCGGGATCGTCATGTCATTCGGGTTCCTTTTTCGGAAGTCGACCTGCCCTCGACCTGTCTCGTGCGCGATCTTTGGGATCGCCGCGACCTGGGGTCGGTGAGCGAGATTCTCGAGGCGGAGATTTCGCCGCATGGCGCGCGGCTCTTCAGCGTGAGGGGTGCATGAGCACGCTGCACGGAGTGTTCCCCGAAGCCCAGGTCGTGGAGCGTCTGGCGGATGGCGGGATTAGGGTGGCCAACCGATTTTATGAGATCACCTATGATCCCAAAGCGGGGGGAGCGGTTGCCGGGGTGATCTTGAAACGCCTCGGGCGCCTGAATGTGATGGCGGCGCCGGGGACTTTTGAGCTGGGCCTTCATGGGGGACCGGCGTTGAAGGCCGGCCCCTGCAAGAAGGTGCGGATCGAGGACGGTCAGGATCCCGTGCTGGAATTTACGGCGCCGCTGTGTGATGACCCGGGAAAACCGTCCGGCGGGTTTCTGATCACCCGCTATGAACACCGCTGGGGTTACGTGCGCATCCGGCAGACGCTGGACATCCCGCGGTCCGGTTGGGATGTCCAATGGGTGTTGCTGCAGAATTGGGCGGTCAATTCCGAACTGTCGTCCTACGGGGTGCGTCCGGGAATCGGCGCGGAAACATCCTGTCTGCCCGGCGCGTTCGGCGGGATCCAGTGGGGCCGGTTTTCGGCCGGCCGGGCTTTCGACACGCTCTATACCAGCCGTTTTGTTCCGCGTTATGTGGCGTTTCTCGATCCCGGGCGGGCCGGTATCGAGTGGTTTGTCGGCTCGCAGTTGGCCCAATGGGATTATCAGTTGGTCAATGAGCCCGGCCACGGAAGCCTGTGCCTGGCTCCGGCCGCTCCGGCTAATGCCATCCGGTTCCGGGTCTGTCCGCTCGATCTGGCCATGGGGTGGAAACGCCTGTCGGGCCGCTATGGTTTCGATTCCTACATCGGCGTGCCGATTCTGTCCG
The DNA here is from genome assembly GCA_964497135.1 of uncultured Verrucomicrobiota bacterium. Classification (GTDB taxonomy): domain Bacteria; phylum Verrucomicrobiota; class Kiritimatiellia; order CAIKKV01; family CAIJXV01; genus CAIJXV01. Next base: position 8,029 of record CAZCDO010000122.1, on the reverse strand, counting down.
GCCGCGCCCAGTTGCCGTTTCTGGACCAAGGGTTCTCGCGCAAATCCTGGCTGACCACCGAAAAGATCGCCGGTCTGGCTCGACAAGGTCTCACCACGTTGCGCTTTCATCACGACGGGGATAGCTACGGAGACGGTCTATTCTGGCGCGATGGAAAATATCCGCCCTTCGAGCCGGCGGATATGCGCGAATATGACCGCGTCATCCGGGATTGTCACCGGCACGGGATCAAGGTCACCACCTATTTTTCAAACAAGGAACTGCATCCCAGCCTGCCGGCGTTCAAGCAATTTGGAAAGCAATGGGCCCGGTTGCCCACCGATCGCCGCGAATTGCTTCACAACCGGTATGGCGGCGACGAATTCGGCGCCCAGATGTGTTTGCGGTCGGGGTGGTTGAATTATCTGAAGACCTATATCGACACCGTCCTGAAAAACCATGCGCTGGACGGCACCTATTTCGACTGGAATGCCGCCCTTTATTGTCATAATCCGCTTCACGAGGGACTGAAACCGGATCGTCCCGGTTTCGGCGGCCTGGCGCAATCGGCGGCCGGCCATTGGGATGTCGACGAGTTGCTCGATTTGATGGAATGGACTCGTCGGCGGGTGGGGCCGGACGGGTTGATGCTGGTTCACAACAGCACCACGCCCCTGGCGGCTGCGGAAAATTTTGCAGATGCGGTGGTGACGCTGGAATGGGGATACACGCATTTGCGAACCGGAGTGCCGACGCCGGCGGAATTGCCGCCGGAATGGAACTTCATGGGCGCGCGGTCGCGCGGAGTGATCGGCTATGGGAGTATCGCCCCAGATGCGGCGCCCGTTCTGCGCCGGCAATTTCGAGCCCTGGCGCTACTGACCGGGGTGGCGCCCTGGACGGTGACCCCCGAGGATTTGGCGGCTTTTCAGCCCCTCCAGGGATTGGATTTCGGGCGGTACCGGTTCTGGGACTGCCGACAGTCCGGCGTGACCGCGGACCAACCCGAGTGCGGTTGCGCTGTGTATGCCGGTCGTGAGGGGTTGATCCTGGTGGCCGGCAATTATGGGGGGATCGCGCGGCGGGTGAATTTTGATTTCAATCCGAAACGGTATGGCGCGCGGATCGGTTCCCCGGCATTACGCCAGGGGGAATGTTTGATGTCCGTGGCTGGACGCAAAACGGGGATGCTGCGGTTAACCGTTCGCTTGCCGGCCGGTGCGACGCGCATCCTGAAATTTTAGTCTCACGCAAAGCCGCGCTGGTCGCCGAGGTCCTGATAGCCGGCTTCTATTTGAATGTGCACCCCGGTGAATACCCCGGCAACTTTCGCTTCGACCGATAATCGGTTCCCAGGGGCCATGAATTGAGATCGGAAACATTAACACCAAGGGCGCAGAGGTCGCAAAGTGGAGAACAATCCTCTCGGCCGACGGCCCGGCCCTTTCAATAAAAAGCCCATTGAAAGAGCCGGGCCGGTTGTTCCTGCAGAAAAGGAAGCCAAGCATATGTGCCTCCACCCCGGCGAGGGGAGGGGGATTTTTAGAAACCCGGGTCTCGTTTCGGAGGATCCCCCTCACCCCGGGCCCTCCCCCGCGCCGGGGGGAGGGAGGAGAGGTAGAGAGCAGGGGCGCAGAAAGCGAGGGTTGTTACGTTTTCCTTAGATCCAGAATAATCCGTCCTCGACGTTTTAGGCCTGTTCGGTTTATATTCTCCCCTGTTTTCGAGCCGCCCCTTGCGGTCGGCGGAGAGGTGACAGGGCATGATTCAACTTGAAACAGCGGTCATTCGGCGGCATCTGCCGATGGGGACCGATTATCGACTCCTGGAGATGGACGCGCCCCGGATCAGCGGCGCGGTTCTGCCGGGTCAATTCATTCATCTATTGATCCCTCAATCGGCGGGTCTGACCTTGCGCCGGCCGTTCAGCGTTTTTCGCGGCGAGGACGGGCTGCTGAGCGTTCTCTACAAGCTGGTCGGGGTAGGGACTGCCGCTATGCAAGCCTTGCGGGACGGGGATTCGGTCAGTCTGATGGGACCGTTGGGCAATGGATTTCCACCCGCCTCGCCGGGCGCGTTCCCGGTTCTGGTGGCCGGAGGGTACGGCGTTGCGCCGCTCTATTTTCTGGCTCGGCGCATGACCCGCCGGGGGCATTTGTTTGTCGGCGCGGCAAAGGCCGCCGATTTGCTATGTCTGGATGATTTTCGGGAACTCGGGTGGCCGGTGACGATTGCCACCCAGGACGGTTCTGAAGGTGTCGTCGGACTCGTCACGGAGGCTCTCGACGCCTGGCTGGCCCGTGAAGGCCGGGGTCAGCCCCTGGAATTTTTCGCCTGCGGCCCCAACGGCATGCTCAAAGCGGTCGGCGACCGGGCGATCAACCGGGGGGATAAGGGCTGGCTTTCGCTGGACCGGCATATGGGGTGCGGCGCAGGCGCTTGCCTGGCGTGCGTCCAAAAAGTCCGGAAAAGCGGGTCGGAAGTCTGGGCCCGGGTCTGCAAGGACGGTCCGATCTTTGAGGCGCGGGACGTGGTCTGGGAGCCGTCATGAAACCTGATCTCAGCCTTGAATTGGCCGGGTTACACCTGCGAAATCCAGTGATGGTGGCCTCGGGCACCTTTGGCTATGGGCCGGAGTATGCCGACGTGGTGGATCTGAGCCGACTCGGGGCGATTGTGGTCAAGGGCATCAGCCGGGAACCTTGGATGGGAAATCGCACCCCGCGCATCCACGAAGTGCCCGGCGGGTTGCTCAATGCCATCGGATTGCAGAATCCCGGGGCTGAAGGTTTCATCGAGACCTATCTGCCTTTCCTGCGAAAACACGACGTGCCGGTGGTGGTCAATATCTGGGGCCGGGCTGTCGAGGATTATGTGCGGGTTGCGGAACGGCTCTCGTCCGAATCGGGAATTCACGCCTTGGAGGTGAATATTTCCTGCCCGAATATCAAGGAGGGCGGAATTTCCTTTGGAACTCGCGTCGATCTGGCATCCCAGGTGATCGGAGCTGTTCGCAAGGTTACCCGCTTGCCCCTGATCGTTAAATTGTCGCCCAATGTTTCCGATATCCGTCCCTTCGCACGCGCCGCCGCCGATGAGGGCGCGGACGCGATTTCGCTGATCAACTCTTTTCCGGCCATGGCGATCGACATTGAAACCCGCCGTCCGGTTTTAGCCAACATCACCGGCGGCTTGAGCGGCCCGGCCATTCATCCGATTGCCGTGAAACTGGTGTATGAGGCGGCCCAGGCGGTTTCAATTCCGATCATCGCCATGGGCGGCATCCGCTCCGCCCAGGAGGCGGTGGAGTTCATCATCGCGGGGGCTTCAGCGGTCGCTGTTGGGACCGCAACCTTTGCCGATCCCCAGGCTTGCCTGCGGGTGATCGAAGGAGTGGAAGCCTACCTGGTTCGACACCGGATCGCATCCATCCGCGACCTGATACGGACGGTCCGCGTATGAAGCGACCGGGCTTGCGATGGATCTTGATTTTACTGGTCTTTGTTGTCCTCGGCGTCTGGCTGGTATATGTTCCGCGCCGACCGGACCGACTCTTCGATGCGGTGCCCGCCAATGCGATCTTCGCCAGTCTCCATGACCGGCCGGCCCAACGGTGGGATCGGATCAGCGCCTTTCCTCCGCTGCGCCCCTGGCTGGCAGCCCAGGGTCTGCTGGTCCGTGAGGGGACCAACCCGACTTGGACCACCCCGCCCGAAGTGGTCCGGTGGATGAAGCGCCTGGCTTCCGACCGGGTATTGTTCGCTTATACTCCGCGATGGGGGATCGACGATCGCCCGGCTTGGATCGGAGTGGCCTGGACGGGGGGGCGGACCCGGTATCTCCAATGGATGGTGCGCTTGGGATTACTGAAGGGGGTTCGGGAAGATCGTCAGGATATGGTGCACCGGTTCTGGATTGTCGATTTAGCCGGAGCTGCGCCGGGGCGGTATCTATCCTTCGGGTTTCAAGAGGGCATGACCGTCGCCTGTCTTTCCCCTGATCCGGATGCGGTTCGATCCCTGTTGATTCTGATGGATCGCCGTCGTCCGGGGAGCCAAGCCGCTTTGTTCCCGATCCCCGGCGCGTTGCCGGGCGACACAGGCCGGAGCGCCGATCAGGCCTGGATATTGAAGCCGGGCGTGTCGGCGATGGCGGCGGACCGCTATTGTTCAGTGCGCATCGACCGTCTGGATGCCGGCGGATTGGTGGGGACGGTAGGGTTACCATCGATTCCCCGGCCCAGTCCGGAATGGGGTGCCGAATCCGAGCAGGAGGTTCGCGACTTTTTTGCGGATTCCCCATCGGTGTGGTTTAAAATGCCGCATTCTTTCTGGCCGGTTCTGGCGCGGACTTTTGTCCTGGCCGGTCCGGTGCGATTAGCGGGCGAAGCCCTGTTGCCGCCACCGACTGTCTCATCCCGGCCGGTATATGGGGGGATCCTCAATACGAATTACGAAATTCGGCTCAAAGGGCCTTTTCGGAATACCCCCTTTTTGGCGGGAAGCGGCCTGAAATTGCCGACCGCCGTGCTGGCGGCCCCGATGCCCGATGGGGAAGGCGTGGCCCTGGGCCAGATCATGGGACTGCTCGATCGGTTGAACGCTCGACAGGGCTGGGGGTTGATCCCGCATCCCGTCTCCGTGCAAGGGCGGACGCTGACGCTGATCGAGGAAAGCCGTCCCAATCTGTACGGCCAGTTTGAGTTGGATGAGCGGGTGGCCTTGACGCCTTTAAACCAGACGATGCTGGTCAGTTCGCATGCAGGCAGTTTGAAGCGGCTGCTGAATCGGACCCCGGCCACCCATGAAATCTGTCTGTGGAAGATTTTGACCGGGGATGAGGTGGTTGGCGGTATTTGGATGCAAGGATCGACGGCCTGGCCGATCATCCGAACTATTTTAGGTGCAACGATGTTGATTCAATCGGTGTCCGGGGCCTCTTCCGGGGCTGAATCCCGTCGTGAAATAGCCGACTGGATCCGTTGGTGGGATGGGTGTCGAACCCTGGATCAAGCCTCGGTGGTGGTCCGGGCCGATTCCGCGGGAGGACCTGCCCGGGCCGATTTCGAGTTTTTGTTCAGCCCGCTTGATTAAGGATAAAAACGGTATGAGTTCAAAGCAATCCGAGTTGCGGTTGGGAATCGCGTATTATCCCGAGCAGGAGCCTGAGGCCGAATGGGAACTCGATGCCCAGTTGATGCGGGATCTGGGCTTCGATACCATCCGGATTGGCGAGTTTTGTTGGAATCGAATGCAACGGGCCACCGGGGCGTTCACCCTGGATTGGATCGAGCGCTGTATCGAATTGTTCGGGCGGTATGGCATCCGCACGATTCTTTGCACTCCGACCGCCACTCCACCGGTCTGGCTCTGCGAGCGCTATCCCGATCTGCCCTTTCTCAAGCCCAATGGAACTCCCGGCCTGTTTGGGGGGCGCCGGCATTACAGCCCTTTTCACGAGGGCTACCGGGCCGCTTGCCGCGACATCGCCTCCGCCCTGGGTGAGCGGTTCGGGCGGAATCCCCATGTTGTGGGATGGCAGATCGACAACGAGGCCGGCACTTACAGCCTGATCGATTGTTCGCCGCCCGCTCGGCGGGCTTTTCACCTTTGGGTTGCGCATAAGTATGGGACGGTGGAGGAATTGAATCGGCGGTGGGGCCTGATTTTTTGGAACCAGGAGGTTGAGCGATTCGACCAGCTTCCGGCCCCGACCGAAATGATGAGCACCCGGAACCCTTCCTTCCTTCTCGACTATAACCGTTTTTGTGCGGAGGGATTTGCCGAGTTCCTGCTCGTCCAGGCGAAAGCGCTTCGCGCCCGGATTGAGCCCGGCCAGTTTGTCGTGGCCAGCGCGGTGGTGCCCGTTTTGCATCGGCTCTATCAAATCCAGGCCGAACAGGGCCAGGCGCCGGTGGATGCCGTTACGTATCATAGTTATCCCGAGTTATGGAACAACCCGGGGCAGGCCGGTTTGCAGTTGGATCTGTACCGATCCCTCAATGACTCACACGAGTTCCGCACGCTGGAACATCAGATCGGGTCCGGTTATTCCACCACCGGCGGCTTTAATTCCGCCACCCGGCGCTGTTGGTCGTTCGAAACCCTGGCCTATGGATCCCGCGCCATCCTCTGGTTCCACTGGCGTCGGTTCCGGACCGGCTGTGAATGGCGGCTGACTCCGGTGGTCGAACGGGATCGCAAGCCCCGTGAAAATTACCGCAGTTTGCAGGGCATTGTCCGAGAGATGCGCCGGGCCGACGAAATCCTGCGGGGTGGGCGGATTGTTGCCGATGTGCAACTGTTGTTCAGTCTCGATAATGCCCTGGGGCGTGATCGGTCGAGCGAACCGCTGTTCTGGATGGAAATCCAATTGCCCGACGGCTTAGCCCAGCGCTTCCCGATGTGGGTCAAGGAGACGTTGCGCGCAGCCTATAATCCGCTGGCGGGATTCGGGTTGACCCTGGACTTTGTTTCGGAAGAGGGGGATTGGGATCCGGCAAAGCCCTTGGTGGCGACCGATGTGGATATTTGTACCCCCGCCCTGCGCGACAAACTTCAGTCGTTCTGCGCGGCCGGCGGCACCTTGATCTGCTTTCCGGGCGCCGGCGAACGCGATGAGTTTGGCGCCCATCGGGAGGCGCCGCCGCCGGGTCTGCTGGCCTCGCTGTTTGGAGTCGGGCTCCGGGATTATTTTCCTTTGGAAGCGGACTGCGGTTCGGCTTTCGATCACCAGGCGGGACACGCCCAGACGTTGGAAGGAGTCCGCCCCGACAATCCCCGGATCCCGATCCTGGTGGGAACGGAAACGATTGTATTCGATGCGCGGCATGCCGAGGTGTTGGAGCTGACCGGTGCTCAGGCCCTGGGAACCTATCTGGAAGGAACGCCGGTGGGCCAACCGGCGCTGGCATGCCGGACGATCGGGCGGGGCCGCGCGATTTACCTGGGCGCCGTTCCGGTGGATGAAGCGTCCGCCGCGAAATTGTACCGGCATCTGTTGCCCGATCTGACCGGGGAGCGGATCGACTACCAGCGGGTGACGTGGGAGACGCCGCGGGGGAAATACCGGTTCCTCATAAACCGCCAGCCCTATCCGGTGCCCTTGACTCCCGGGGGGCGCGATGAAATCACAGGTCAGGAGATGAGCGAATTGCCGGGATTTGGCGTGGCATTAATGCCCGGCTGAGTCCGGAATTCGAGAAAGTGGGAGGCGCGCCCCGTCGCGCCGACCGAAAAGGAGCGAACATGCGCGCAATACTGGGAACGATCGCCTTGGAGCCGAACCGGTGGACAGCCTTGAAGGAACCCCGGATGGATTTGATTGAATTATTGCCGGCCATTCGGCGGGCGGGGTTCGACCAGCTTGAAATCTGGCAGAACCATATCGCCTTGCGTTCCCTGGCGGCGATCCGTGCGCTCAAGGCCAAAGGCGACGAAACCGGTGTGGGCTTCACGTACATCGGGGTCTACCCGGTTTTCACGGCTGAAGGTTTGGAAGCGCGGGAGCAGGAACGGATTCTGTCGGATATTTTGGACAAGGCGGAGATTCTCGGGACGCGCCGCCTGAAAATCATGCTGGCCTGCGGTCTCCGAGGCGGCCAGGCCACGCCGGAACAACTCCAGATGGTGGTGGATCGTTTTGGACCCTGGTATCGCGAGGCGCTCTCACGGGGTATTCGCATGGCGGTCGAACTGCATGGCGGCACGGTGTTCGATCCGGTCGAAGCCGGCGAACGGTTCATGCAAGCTCATCCGGAACTCGATTTCACGATCTGCTATCAACCGTACGATTTCCAGGATACCGAGAAAGCCCTGGCCCTGGCCGACCGCTTTGCCGGCCGGATTTCACACCTCCATCTGCAGGCGCCGCAACCCCGGGAAAAGGGCGGTCTGTATGATCTGCTGGAGGAGGGCGGCCTGGATTATCGTCGGCTCTTGCCGCATATCCTGCGCCGGAATCCGGGTGCCACCCTGACGCTTGAATTTGTCCGTGATTGCATTCAAAAGGACGGGGCCTTCGATGTGGAACGGGTTTTGGCCAACGCCCG
>CAZCDO010000121.1:0-12466 GCA_964497135.1 uncultured Verrucomicrobiota bacterium | reverse complement strand
CGATTCTCTGGGGTAATGCCTTGGGCAGCGTCCCCACCAACCGCCTGACCATGAACAACACCTGCGCCCAGGCGGATTATTCCTCGTCCGGCGCCAATAATCTCAGCTCCGATCCTCTGTTTTACGGGGGCTACTATCTTTCCCTCAACGGATTGCCCACCCAGACCGCCGACAGCCCCTGCCGCGACGTCGGCAGTGTTACCGCTGCCACCCGCGGCCTGAGCGCCCGGACCACCCGCACCGACGGCACGGCCGACGCCTCCAGTGTGGACCTGGGCTTCCACTACTCTCTCGCGTTTGCGGATAACCTGACCAACCGAACCCTTTATGTCGATGCGATCTACGGCAACGACGCCAGCAACGGCTGGAGCGCGGGCAGTGGCGCGCTCAAAACCCTCACCGCCGCGCTCGGCCGGGCCATCGATCACACCACCATCTATATCTCGACCGGCAAATATAATACCGCCCTCGGCGAGGTCTTTCCCTTGACCATTCAGGACAACAATATTTCCCTGATCGCGACCAACCGCGCCACCACGGTGATCGATGTCGGCGGTTCGGCCGTCGCCAAACGCGGGCTGTTGTCATTCAGCCGGGGACGGCTGTGGATCCAGAGTCTTTCCCTGACCAACGCCTATTCCTCGAGTTACGCGCGGGCTGCCGACGGCGCCGGCCTTTACATCATCTCCGGCCAGACCATCATCACCAACTGTCTGATTTTTGGAAATCGAATTTTTAACAGCGGAGGAGATACTGCTACTTGGGGCCATGGCATTTATGTCACCCAAGGCGCGCTGTCCCTGATTGACAGCCTCGTGGATCGCAATGCCAACGCCAACAATCACACTCGTTCGGGGAGCGGAATATATGCCAACGGCACGCGGGTCACGCTGAAAAATTCAACCTTCAGCAATAATTCGCTCGACGGCAATAACGTCTGTGCCGGCGGGGCGCTTTATTTGAACGGCGGAAACGCCTGGATCGAAGGTTGTACCTTTGCCACCAACGGCATGTCCGTCAATAATGGAGGGCATGTCGGAGGTGCCATCTACGCAACCGGAACCGCCCCGCTGGTCCTGACCAACTGCACCTTCACCGGCAATGGGGTGCGGACCGGAACCGGCAGTGCGCTGGCGCTGGCCGGCGCCGGGCTCCGCGCGAACATTCTGAACTGTCGGATTCAGAACAATGCACCGGCTGGAAATGGGGGAACCGATGTGGACCTGAATGGGGCGGGCTACGTCCTGTTCAAGGATACGGTGGTCGCCTCCGGCGCTGCGCGCGGCATCCAACAAACCGGTGCGGCCAGCGTGCTCGCACTCACCAACTGCCTGGTTAACAACCAGCCCGGGCATGGTATTTATGTGGTCTCCGGCACGTCCTATTTGCAGAACGTCACCTCGGCCGGCCATACCGGATGGGGCTTGACCAATTCCGGCGGCAAGATCACTGTGAAAGATTCCATTTTCTGGAACAACTCCATTGGCGGGATCCGCATCACCAGTGCGGTCTTCTCGGTCAGCTATACCGACTCCCAGGAATCGCAAACCGGAACCAGCAACCAGAATGCCAATCCCTTGTTCGCCTCCGGCTTCTACCTGGGCGACGGCAGCCCCTGTCTGGACACGGGCAGCGCGGAAGCCGCCGTTTACAGCCTGGATACGCGCAGTACCCGAACCGCTGGAACACTCGATTCCGGCATCGTCGATCTCGGCTATCATTATGAGGCGAACGGCGGAGGCGGGGGCGACGAACTTTCCAATGCGGTTTTGTATGTCAGTGTGAACACCGGCAACGACACCAATAACGGGTGGAGTTGGACTTCGCCACTCAAGACGATGACCGCCGCCGTGGGTAAGGCAATCGACGGCAGTATCGTCAACATCGCCTCGGGCACCTACAACACGAATAGCGGGGAATCGTTCCCGTTGGTTCTAGTGGATAACAACCTGTCCTTCCTGGGAACCAATCGCACGGATACGATCATCGATGGCTCGGGCAGCAATCGAATATTCGAGGCGACCTCCAAGGGGATTCTTCGGTTTGAGCATCTGACGGTGACCAACGGGTACGCCTACAACAAGGTCGGCGCCGGGTTCTATCTGAGCGGATGTCAGACCACGATCACCAATTGCACAATCGTCCGCAATCGCCTCAATGCCGGTGCGGAATACACGGGCGACAAGGGCGGCGGAATATATGCATACAATGGCACCCTGACCCTGGTCGACAGCGATGTCGCCGGCCAATACAACACCGATTCCTATTACAAGTTCGGCGGTGGCCTGTATGCCGAAAATGTCGTACTGACAGTGCGCAACGTCTCTTTCCGGCGCAATTCGCTTGGCAGTTCCAACCCCTCCTATGGCGGCGGGGTTTACATGTCCGGCGGTAGCGCGGTGTTCACCAACTGCCTGTTCGCGACGAATTCGACCGACGTTGGCGGCGGCCTCTGTGCCATCGCCGTTTCGCCGTTGACGCTGTCCAACTGCACGTTCGTCGGCAACGTGGCCACCCGGGGCTACAACGGCGGCGCGCTCTATCTCTCGGGCGGCGCGGTGACGGCCTACAAGTGCGACCTCCGGCAGAACACGAATTCCACCGGCGGCGCCACCGTCTATCTCGAGTCGTCCGGCTATGCCACCTTCTATTACAGCACGCTGGCCTCCAATTCCGGAGTGGGATTCCACCGGACGGGTACCGGCACATTGAATCTGACCAACTGCCTGGTTTTCGCCCAGTCCAACGATGCGGTGCGCGTCAGCACCGGCACCGGCACCGTCGGCAGTTGCACCTTCGCCAACAACCTGGGCTGTGGCATCACCAACGGCGTTGGCACCGTTTCAGTCATCAACTCCATCGCCTGGGGTAACACCAGGGGCGGTATCACCAACGCCACTGCGGCGACCTATTCCGATTCCCAGGAAACGATCGCGGGAACCGGCAACATCAGCGCGGATCCCCGGTTTGAAAATGACCTGGCGGGAGATTTTCGGTTGGCCGGCGGGAGCCCTTGCATTAACGCCGCCTTCGTCGAGTCGTGGATGGCAGGCGCCCTGGACTTGGGCGGCAGAGCGCGACGGATCGGCGGTGGCGTGGATATGGGCTGTTACGAAAGCCTGGCCATTCCTGGTTCGATTTTCATTTTAAAATAAATCCGGCTCATCGGCATTCCTGTGGGTTACTGGGTGCCAGCCCATCCAAAAGGGAGGGACAGCGTGTCGCTGTCCGGCGTGAGAGGGCGCTACTCTGGGGACGCAGTGCCTTTAATAGGGGATGGGGCACGATGAACCGGGGTTGGAGCCGGGTGCCCGCATAGCTGTTAAGCTAAGATCAAATAACAACTCAAAGGGCTTGCCGTCTCTTTTTTTCAGGGGCCGTATAGCCAAAGAGCATCGGCGATTATGCGATGCAGGTTTTTCCCTCCCCTTCGCCGGGGGGAGGGAGGAAACCAAAGACGCCGCCAAAGTCAGCGCGACCAACGGGGGTGTTTTCATAGTCTTAGCTTAACACGTATAGGGGTGCCCTCACCCCGACTCCAACAGCAGAAGCCCGTCGCGAAATTTTGAGGACGGCGACTCGCCGTCCCACCCGAAAGGGTTTAATGATGCAGCCGGTCCGGCGCGAAGGCCGGGCCTATCGGGGGCGATAAACAACCGCACGGGACGCACGGCCTTCCCGCTCAAAAAGATTTCGGGTTTTGATTTCCAGCGTGTTGGTGCCCTCAGCCAAAGGCCAATCAAATGCCGCCTGGCGGGAATGGGGATCCGTGCCCCGTCCTTTTTCAGAGCGCCAATCACTCCCATTGAGCCGATATCTGAAATCCTTGAAATTGGGCGTGACCGTATCGACCTGAACGGCGATCCGGTCCGGACTTTCAGTGGCGGTCAGGATGAGCGCGGCTTGATTGACGGTCCAGGACATATCCCCTTCGCGATCGGTGTGACGGGAAAATTCCCGGACGATCGGTGAGGCGCCGTTGCGCCACCATAAATATTCGTCGCAATGGTAATAATCGAAACCATGCGCTGTTTCCCAGGGTTCGGTTTGATCGAGATAATTATTCCGGACCAGGGCGCCAATCCGACTGAAGGTTTGATATTTTCCTTCATCATAACGACGGTCCACGGTTTCAAGCGATGCCTGTGCGGATTGCAGCACCAGTTTCTGGATGATTCGTCCCGGGTCATGGTCCCGGCAGGCCACGCGGTGAATCTCAATCGCGCTCATGGGTTCATTGGCTTTGGAGTCCCAGTATAAGGCGGTTCCCCATTTTGCGGTGGCTTCCGGGTCGACCGCCTCGACATCCATCAAAATCCATTTTTGATATTCCGCCGACCAGACATCCGCCACGTAGTGATTGGCCAGGACGAGCTGGCGGGCATTGTATCCGAGCGCGAGTGCGCATTGGGTGAACACCACGGCATAATGCGTGCACATCCCGTGATCACCGGCGGGAGCTGCAAGGATATTCAAGGCGTCCCACGGCCGCTGGCAATTTCCTTCGTTGGCGGGCCATTGGCGCCGAACCCAGTTCCGCAGGAGAATGAATTGCTCCAATTCCGTTTTTCCTGGCGCCACGATTTCGTCCAACCGCCAGTCCGCGCGCAAGCGCGCCAGTTTGGCCGAAGGACCCTGGAAGGTGAAGGGATATGATCCCCGGATGATGGTTTCTTTTTGAAACTCAACAACCTGGGCGGCTTGCGCATCCCGGGGGGCTTTGGGGGTCAAAGCCGCGGAGATCCGCACGGATTTCAGGACGGGCGTGGCATCGGGTTGGGTCGACCGCAAAACCGCCTGCCATTGGATAAACCGGGCGGGCTTGAGTTTTTTGGGCGGCAACCAGGCCGACCAGTCTTCATCCGGATGGAGGGTGGATCCCGAGCGGAGCTGCAAATCGACACCGGTTCCCGCGGGGGCGTCGATCTCCGTCTCCACTTTTACGGATTTAACTTCAACCAGCGGACCAATACGGTTTTCATTTTTCGGGTTGGCCAGATCGACCACGGTCGATGTTACGGTGCCGGTGGGCGCATAACGGGACAACCGGATCCGGACCAGGTATTCGCCGGGAGCAGCTTGCCAGGTTTTACCGCCATCGCGACTGACCTGGCTGTTGATCGGCGGGTTAACATCGCGGTCATAGGCCAGGGAAGCACCGGCAGTAAACAGCAGTTCATTTTTTCCTTTTCGCAAGGAGGCTCCGTCCACCACCGCGACCGACCAGCCCGCCCGCGGAACGGGTTGAAAGACCAAGGGCTGGCCGTTCAAGATTACCGGTTTGGCTTCATGGAAAATAAAAAACTCGGTGGGGCCGGCCACCGGCTTATTTACATCGAATTGGACCCGTCCCCAGTATTGGGTTGTGAACCGATCCCTGCCGATGTGATAGCCCATCCAATTGATCCAGGCATCCGTGGGAGCCAGTCGGACCTGACCGGGGACTGTGGTCACATCAATGGCGCCATCCCGGTAACAGGCGTCAAATTGGGCCGGGGTGTTGAAGACCGCCTCCACTTGGGACTCAGGCAAAGGCGGGGTTTCCGCTGCCGCTCCTGTGAGTCCCAGCGCCAGCCAGAGAGCCGTCAAGCCCGCTCTTTTTTTATATCGAAAGATCATGGGTCTGTCTCCTTTCAAATCTAGAATCCCAAAATAACGCAAAAAACGCCTTCCGTCTCCCTTTTTCAGAAGGCCGTCTAGCCGAGGGAGCCTCTGCGATTAAGCAATGCAGGTTTTTCCCTCCCCCCGCGCCGGAGGGAGGAGCCCAAAGCCGCCGTCAAAGAAAGCGCGACCAACGGCGCGTCGCAAACGTTGTCGCGCTCCCGTCCCCTCTTTATTTCGACAATTGGGGAAAGCCGATGATCCGCAAGGGATAAATGCACATCACCCACAACGTGCCATCGTCCGAGGCGCAGATGCCCTGGCTATAAATCGGTTGATCGTCGGTCCGGTTGGAAACGACCATGCGTTTGATCCAACTGACCTTGCGTTTCCCGATGTCATAGCGGGCCAGATAGGGAATATTCCGGCTGGTCACGGTGTAATAGAGGCCGCCATCTTTTCCGAGTCCGGCGCTATGCACATCGTTGGCGGGAATATTGGTCGGCGAGCAGGAGGGCCCGTAGGACACTTTCAGGCGTTTGGCTTTCGGGTCGCGAATATCATAATGCTGAACCGGTCCGCCGTCCAGGGCGATGCCGACCATTTCTTTGCCGTCCTCGCTGCGAATGACGGTATAAGGCGGATGATAGGGTTGATCCTTGGGCAGATCCAGTGCCAGCACCTCCACCTGGTCTTCGCCCGGCCGGAAGCGGACAAAAGTATTTGATTTACCCGTCATGTAAACCACGCCTTTGGGATCGATGACGGTATAGCGCGGTTGGGCGACGACCGCCGGACCGATCCACGTCTTTCGCGTGTTGAGATCGAAACGAACCGGTTCCCCGGCCGGATAGGTCCAGAAATAAAGCAGATTACGCGGGGCATCCATCGAGCCCCCCATCAAGCCCTGGCCGGGCTTGAGAATTCCATAATTGGTGGTCAGTCCACTTGCCGGGTCATACGCCAGTAAATAGCCTCCGGCATACAGGGACGGATCCGGATCGCCCTCTTTCTTTTCCGCCGGTTCCCGCCCGCGTTTACTGCCCGCGTAAATGACGCCATTGGTTCCGACCAGGATCTTGGTGTGCAATTTGCCCTGGGCGTTAATGCCCTTGAGCGGCACTCCGGTGATGGTATCGAGATGCCAGAGGGTTTCCCAGGATTCCGTCTTGGGCGAAAACCGAACCAACGAACAGCCTTCGTCGTAGAGGGCGGTTCCGACATAAATCAAACCATCCCGCCCGCACTCGATGGCGGTATAGCCGGAACTCCGGGGTGCCCCGGGCGGAACCACATAAGCCTTTCCGTTTAAAACCTCTTCCGCAAAACCTGCCGTGAGGCTGAAGGCCATGAGCAGGATCCATGCGGCGGGCTGTGCCCGTAACCTAAGAACGCCCGGGGAGGATCGTTTTCTCCGAATGGAGCCGAGACTCGCCATTCTTCCCAGTAATTTCATCGGGTTTCGCAGGAGGTACAGGTTTTTCCCTCCCCCCGGCGCGGGGGAGGGTAGGGTGAGGGGGATCTCTGAAACCCGTGTCTCGGTTTGGAGGATTCCCCTCACCTCGGGCCCTCCCCCGCGCCGGGGGGAGGGAGGAGCTAAAAGCCGCCCCAAAATAAAGAAAGACATACGTTTCATCTTAACCCCTTTTCTAATGATGGACACTTTATGACAGATTCGATCAGATCGCGAAGCGCCTCGTGGATATGCCCGTTGGAGGCGATATGGCGCAGGCGTCCGCCGCCGAGATCGGCCAGGGTTTCTGAGCGGCCCCCGGCGCGTTCGACGATCAGGCCGGCGGCGGCGATATCCCAGATATAAATCCCATTTTCAAAATAGGCGTCGGCTTGGCCGGCCGCGACCCGGCAGAGATCCAGCGCCGCAACGCCCATGATTCGCGCCTTTTGGACCGAGGCCGAAAGGGTTCTGAAAATTTCGAAAGGCGGCAAACGCGGATCGATACCCTTATCCAGGCCGGTCATGACGAGTGCGGCGGAGAGTGAACTGACCGATGAAACCGCGAGGCGGCGTCCATTGCATTCCGCGGGGCCGTCATCGGTGGCCGTGTAACATTCGTCGAGGGCCGGGGCATAGACCACACCGGCGCGCATGCGGCCTCCGGCGCGGACGGCGATCGAACAGCACCAGAGGGGCAGGCCGTGGGAGAAATTGACCGTTCCATCGATCGGATCGATGATCCATTCGCAGGTGGCGTCATCCGCGCCATCGGCGGGACCGGTGGATTCCTCGCCCCGGATGCGATGGTGCGGGAAGAACTGACGCAGGACGGATTCGGCAACTTCCTGAGATTCGAGGTCGAGTCGGAGTTTGACGTCGTGAGCGAAAGATGCGACGACCTCGGAACGTCGGCCCCGGTTTTTCCAGGCATGTTGCCCGGCGGCCTGTGCCGCCGCGCAGGCCGCTTTGAGCAGGTCCGCGGAGGAAGGAATGGGAAGGGGCATCGGGTCAGATTTTGGCGTTGGCTTGGAGTTTGGTATTGGATTCGTAATCGGAGAATTTCATCGACATCACCTTGGAAATGCCGCGTTCTTCCATGGTGACGCCATACAGGGTGTTGGCGGCGCCGATCGTGCGCCGGTTATGGGTGATCACGACGAACTGGGACTGGTTGAGGAAACTTTCGAGGATGGAAACGAACCGGGCGATATTGGATTCGTCGAGGGCCGCATCCAACTCGTCGAGCACGCAGAAGGGACTGGGCTTGATCTGGTAGATGGAGAAGAGCAGCGCGACAGCGGTCATGGTGCGCTCGCCGCCGGAGAGCAGGGAGACGGTCTGCAATTTCTTTCCGGGAGGCCGGGCGATGATATCGATACCGGATTCCAGCACATCCCCCTCATCGGCGAGGACCAGCCGGGCGGTGCCGCCGTTGAAGAGTTTGGTGAACATGGCCTGGAAGTTCTCATTGACCTGGGCAAAGGTGGAGAGGAACATTTCCGAGGTGGTGACGTTGATTTTTTTGATCATCTCGACCAACTGCTGTTTGGCGGCGGTGAGATCGTCCTGTTGCTGGGTGAGGAAGGAGTGGCGTTCCTCGAGTTCCTGGTATTCCTCGATCGCGACGAGATTGACCGGGCCCATGGCCTCAATCCGGCCCCGGCATTCCTCGACCATGCGCTCGAGGGTTTCGGGATCGGGCCGGCCTTCGGGCCATTCCGGGTCGGGGGCGGCGTGGAGCTCTTCGAGATTGGCGTTATAATCGCCGGCCAGACGGTCGACCAGATTTTGGCGGCGCATACGGCCTTCGGCGAAAAGCACCTCCCGTTCGGTGCGGCGCCCGGCCAGTTCTTCGAGGCGTTCGCGTTTGGTGCCCAAGCGGGCGCCAATGTCGCCGAGTTCGGTGTTTTGGGTTTCCCGTTGCTTGCGGAGCGTGTCCAACCCGGCGGCGGCGGTGGCCAGTTCGGCTTGGAGGGGTTCAATCTGGGTTTCGGCTTCGGCGGCAGAGCGGGTCAATTGATCGATGGAGGTTCGATAGGAGACAATGCCGCCGGCGCGGCCCTTGACCAGGGTTTCCAATTCCAGGATGCGCGCCTTGAGCGGTTCCCGCCGGCTTTCCAGATGTTCGACCTGCTGGCGGGCCTCCGCGAAACGGACGCGCAATTCGCCGACTTCGGTATAGAGCGCGGATCGGCGCTGGTCCAAACTTTGAATCTCCCGGCTGAGCGCGTCGATTTGGCCGCGGAGCGCGGACTGGGCTTCCCGGGCGGCGTCAATGCGATCGGCGACCCCTTGCCGTTCCGCGGAGCCATCCCCCTGCTCATCGAGTTGGTGTAATTCCCAGACGACCGTTTCGAGCCGGTCCCGGGCCTGATTGGCCTCCTGGGAGACCATTTGGTTTTCATTTTCGCGGACGGCGAGGGTTCGGCGGCGGTCTTCCGAGTCGGACCGGGCGGTTTCGATGGCATTTTCGAGATTGGCGCCGGCTTCCTGAAGGGCCTTGAGCGTGTCACTTTTCAGGCGGACTTGGTCTTCGATTTGGGTCAGATCCTGCTTGAGATCGGCGATCAGGTGATGGCGGGCGAGGGGATTGGATTGGCCGGGCTCGCGCATCCAGAATTCGAAGGCGCCATCGCCCCGGAGGATGGCCCCGTCCCGGGTGACCCAGACGGCCTGCGCGGGGAGGGGGGCGGCCCCATCGGGAAACGAATCGACGATCCGAACCCCGGCGAGAAGGCGGCGGATGAGAGGCCGGACTTCGTCCGAACAACGAACCTGATCGGCCAGCGGAGAGCCCGGACCCGCGGGGTCAGCTTCGGGGGCGGGAGCGGCGGGATCGAGGGCGACCAGGCGGGCGGCCCCTTGCCGGCGTTCGGCGAGGAACTGAAGCAGGACGGCGGCCTGGGCGGAATCGCGGATGATGACCGCATCCAGCCAGGCCCGCAAAGCGGCTTCGAGGGCGACGCGGAATTCCGGGGCAACATCGAGATGCTGGGCGAGCGGGCCGAGAATTTGGTTGGCGGCGACGGTGGGCGGGTGGGTTTTATCGAGCAGGAGCCGGGCGCCACCGGGGAAGTCTTCGGCCTCGATTTCGGCTTTCTGGAGCAGATCGATCTGGGCGTGCCGGGCGGCGATTTGCGATTGCAGGGTGGCCAGGTTTTTCTGGGTTTCGCGTGATTCATCGGCCTGGGAGACGCGTTGCCGGTTCAATTCGTTGAACAGGGCCGTGCCGTGCTCGATTTCGCGAGCCAGGGCGCGCAGGGTTTCGATGATGGTGGCCTGGCGTTCCTCGTAACCCTGAAGGGAATGGCTGAGTTGCGATTTCTCGGCGATCAGCCGTTCGCGACGGAGCATATTGGCCCGGTCGCGGGCTTCGAGCTGAACTTGTTCGTTTTGCAGGCGGGCGACGGCGTTTTCCTGTTCCAGCGAGTCGTTGCGGAATTGCTGGAGTTGGGTCCGGCGGGCCTCGATTTCCTGTTCAAGGGCCTGGAGGGCGGCATGCCGGGATTGCCACTCCTTTTCCGATTGTTCCCGGCGCTGACGGGCCTCGTCGACCGACGAGACCAGGGCGTCGAGATCGCGGCGGTGTTTCTCGATCTGGGCTTCGGCCTCGGAGATGTCGCGGCGGTCCCGGTCAGCCAGGGTTTCGAGTTCCCGGATGCGATCGCGGTTGATCCGGACCGTATCGGTGGAGCGATCCAGGCGGGTTTGGGCTGCGGCGCGATGTTCCATGGCCTGGCCGATGGCTTCCTCGGTGGCGGTCAACCGGGCGCGCTGTTCGGCTTCCCCCGCCTCCAGATTCTGGAGTTCGGTGTGCAGTCCGGCGGATTCCTCGGCGATGGTGCGCAGTTCCGTTTCGAGTTGTTGGAGGTCGGCGTCCATGCGGGACAACCGGTCCCGGGAGAAGCAGAGGTCCAAACGGCGGAGTTCTTCGCGCAATTCCTTGAAGCGTCGGGCTTTGCCGGCCTGGCGCTGAAGCGATCCGATCTGGCGTTTGACCTCGCGGATCACGTCGGCCAGGCGCAGGAGATTGGCCTCCGTCTGCTCGAGTTTGCGGGAGGCTTCGCGCTTGTCCATTTTGAACTTGGTGATACCGCTGGCTTCCTCGAAAATCTCGCGCCGGTCTTCGGGGCGGGAACTCAAAATCTGGTCGATACGGCCCTGTTCCATGAGCGAATAGGAGGAGGTGCCGATACCGGTGTTCATGAACAGGCGTTGAATATCCTTGAGGCGGCAGGGGGTCTTGTTCAGGAAATACTGGCCTTCGCCCGATCGGAGAACCCGGCGGGTGACGGTGACTTCGTTGAATTCGGTGCCGAGGACGGATTCGCAATCGGTGAACGTGATATTGACCTCGGCCATACCGAGGGGCTTGCGGGCGTCGGTGCCGTTGAAGATACAGTCTTCCATCTTGGCGCCGCGGAGGGCCCGGGCGCTGGTTTCACCCAGCACCCAGCGAATGGCATCGGACACGTTGCTTTTGCCGCAACCGTTGGGCCCGACAATGGCGGTCATGCCGGGTTCAAATTGCAAACGGGTTTTATCCGGAAAACTCTTAAACCCCGCGATATCCAGCCATTTCAAATGCACAACCCGGACTCCTGTGTGAATGGGCTCGGCGCCCGCGTTCAAAGGTGGAAATGTATAACACGGCAACCCCTCGCCGACAATTTATTTTCGTTCTGTGCTTTGGAGTGTTACACCGCATTCGCTCAAATAACCCGAAGATCCCCCTCACCCCAACCCTCCCCCGCGCCGGGGGGAGGGAGGAAGCCGTAATGTGGAACGAAACCCATTCGGTCCCCGTGCTTTCCGTTCTTCAGGGGTTTACGGAGTGGCGGCGGTCTGATAGCATCTCCGACTTTTACGCGTCGGACGGAATCGTCCGGCGATCAAGGGGCGCCATGAACGAAAAACATATTCTCAAGATCACCGACGAACTCAAACTCAACATCCGCCAGGTGGCCGCCACGGCCGTATTGCTCGATGAGGGATCCACGGTGCCATTCATCGCCCGCTATCGCAAGGAACGCACCGGCCAGCTCGACGAGGTGCAAATCGCCCAGATCCGCGACCGCCTGGTCCAACTGGTGGATTTGGATGCCCGGCGCGTGTCCATTCTGAAATCGCTGGAAGAGCGGAGTCTGCTGACGGACGAACTTCAGGCCTCTGTGGGGAAGGCCGATTCCATGGCGACGTTGGAAGATCTCTATCTGCCCTTTCGTCCCAAACGGCGGACCCGGGCCTCGATGGCCAAGGAAAAAGGATTGGAACCGCTGGCGAAAATGCTGTTTGACCAGGCGAAACCATTGGATCCGGAAAAAGAAGCGGGGGCCTTTGTGGATTCGGAGAAAAAGGTGGCCGATGTGGCGGAAGCCCTGGCGGGCGCCCGGGATATCATGGCGGAAT
>CAZCDO010000120.1:0-12489 GCA_964497135.1 uncultured Verrucomicrobiota bacterium | reverse complement strand
TCACGGTCATGTTCTCCGGCTCGGTCATCATCGAGCAGGTCTTCGAAATCCCCGGCATGGGCCGCCTGAGTCTCGAAGCCATTGTCGGCCGCGATTATGCCGTCTTCATGGGCATCGTCGCCCTCACCTCGCTCCTCAGCCTGCTGGGGAATGTGCTCTCCGACCTCTGTTACGTGCTGATCGATCCGCGTCTCGATTTCCAGGCGAAAAACCCGTGAGCCCACGTCTCTTCCAACTCAATCCAATCGCCCGCAAACGCTGGGCGCGATTCCGCGCCCTGCGGCGCGCCTGGTTCTCCCTGATCGCTCTCGTCACGCTCTTCCTCATCAGCCTGGGCGCGGAATTGATCTGCCATCGCGATCCCCTGGCCGTCCGCTATAACGACCGCTGGGTTTTTCCCATTTTTCGTTTTTATCCAGAAGACCGGTTCACCGGCAACGGTCGCATGACCCGTCCGGATTATAAACGCATCGCCGCCGATCCCGCCTTCCAGGCCAATCCCGCCAATCGCATGATTTTCGCGCCCATCCCGTATGGCCCCGACGAAATCATCCGGACCGAATCCATCCCCGTCCCTCCCGGTATCCGTCTCCGTTTCTCCCCCCTGGGCCACTCCGGGGCCATCCAGCTCGACGACGCCGGCATCATCCGTCGCAATCTCGGCGCGGACTCTTTTTTTTCGCCCCCCGATCCCCCCCCTGAAGGCCAACTCCTATCCGACCATTGGATTCTCCCTGAACCTTTCAAGGAAGCCATCGCCGCCCGTCTGCGGAACCAGGCCGCTCCAGCCGTGGAAGCAACGCTCCGCCATGCCCGTGATCCCCAACTTCAGGCGCTCGTCAGTCTGCCCTCCTTCCAACCTCGAACAACCCCACCCGTCGGCGTCCGCATCAACTTCGAGGAAATCCTCGCCACCGCCGCCCCCGAAGACGTCCGCTTCGACGACGCCTTGAATCCCCTCCCCCCCGTCCCCCCCCTCTGGGCCGGGTGTCCCCCCGCCACCCGCGCCCTCCTGTTCGATGCGGCTGGCCAGAGCCGCACTGGAACACCCGATCCTCTCGATATCGCCATCGGTCAACTCCGCTATCGGGTCACCTTCCTCAAGCCCGAAATCCGCTGGCCGTATCCCCCCGTCGCCAACCACTGGCTGGGAATCGATAACGCCGGTCGCGATGTGCTCGCCCGTCTGCTCTATGGACTCCGGATTTCCCTCTCCTTCGGCCTCATCCTCACCGCCGCCGCCATGCTCATCGGTATTTTCGTCGGCGCCATCCAGGGCTATTACGGCGGCCGGATCGATCTGGCCGGACAGCGCTTCATCGAAATCTGGAGTGCTTTGCCTTTCCTCTACATCATGATTTTACTCGGCGCGGTCTATGGGCGGGGTTTCCTCCTGCTCCTCGTCTGCTACGGTTTGTTTAATTGGATCGGAATTTCCTACTATTTGCGCGGCGAATTCCTGCGACTCCGCCACCAACCTTTTGTGGATGCCGCACGGGTCATGGGGTTGAAAGATCGCGTGATCATGTTCCGCCACATTCTGCCCAATGCCCTGGTACCGGTGATTACGTTTTTCCCCTTCTCCCTCGTCGGCGCCATCGGGTCGCTGGCGGCCCTGGATTATCTCGGGTTCGGCCTGCCGCCGCCCACCCCCAGCTGGGGCGAAATGCTCCAGCAGGCCCAACAGTTTCGCTGGGCCTGGTGGTTGATCCTCTACCCCTCCCTCGCCTTGTTCATCGTCATGTTGCTCGGCATTTTCATCGGCGAGGGCGTGCGCCAGGCCTATGATCCCCACCGCCCCTCCCGTTGGGAATAACAAACATGTCCCCTATTCCCCCCAAAAAACTGTTGGAAATCCGCGACCTGCGGGTCGGCTTCACCGTCGATGACGGCTATCTGCGCGCCGTCGATGGCATCTCGTTGGATCTGGCCGAAGGCGAAAGCCTGGGCCTCGTCGGCGAATCGGGGTGCGGCAAATCGGTGACCGCATTGAGTTTGCTCCGCCTGATTCCCCAACCCCCCGGACGAATCGAAAGCGGGTCCGTCCTCTTTCGCGGCCGCGATCTCCTGCGCCTGCCTGCGGCGGAACTCCGGTCGGTGCGGGGCCGCGACATCAGCCTGATCTTTCAGGAACCCCAACAGGCCTTTTCGCCCCTCCATCGCATCGGCGACCAGTTGGTCGAAACCCTTCAATTCCACCAGTCGATCTCCCGGCCCGACGCCTTGCGACTCGCTCGCGACTGGCTGGAGCGGGTCGGCATCGGCGATCCCGCCGAACGGCTCTACGCCTATCCGCACCAGTTGTCCGGCGGCATGCTTCAGCGCATCATGATCGTCATGGCCCTTTTTCTTGAACCCGCCCTCATCATCGCCGACGAACCCACCACCGCCCTCGACGTCACCATCCAGGCCCAGATTTTCAGCCTCATGAAAACCCTTAAAACGGAACGCACAGCCCTGATCCTGATCACCCATGACTTGGGCGCCATCTGGGAAATGTGCGACCGTGTCGCCGTCATGTACGCCTCGCGCATCGTCGAGACCGGACGCGTCGCCGATCTGTTCGCGCGACCGGCCCATCCCTATACTCAGGCCCTGATGAAGTCGATTCCCTCGCTCGCCAACCCCGCGGAGCGCCTTGAGGTCATTCCCGGCCAGGCGCATTCTCCCCTGGACTATCCCACCGGCTGTCGGTTTCGCGACCGCTGTCCTTTCGCCTTCGACCGGTGTCAGCACGCCTACCCTCCCGATTATCCCAAGCCCGACGGCGGCCTTGTCGCCTGTTTCCTCGCCGACCCTGAGGGACAACACGGAGGCCGTCCTTCCATTCGAGAAGATATTTCTTCAGGTAGGGCGACCTCTCCGAGGGAGCCGTCTCCTCCACCTTTTGCGAATTCTGGAGGGTCGAGCTCAGTCCCGACCGTTGACGTCAAGGACGGACCATGAATCCCCAACCCCTGCTCGAAATCAACGATCTCCAAATCTGGTTCCCGGTCAAACGCGGCGTGTTCAGCCGGACCGCAGGCTGGATCCGGGCGGTGGATGGGGTCACGCTCGATATCCACCCTGGCGAAACGCTCGGCCTGGTCGGCGAATCGGGCTGTGGCAAAACCACGCTCGGCCGCGCCATCGTGGGTCTCGAAAAACCACGGGGCGGCGATATCCACTTTCAAGGGCAGTCCTGGGTCGGACTTGAGGGGGCGGCACTCCGCGCCCAACGCCCCCATTTGCAGATGATTTTCCAAAACCCCAACCACTCGCTCAATCCCCGATTGACGGTCCAGGAAATCATCACCGAAGGCTTGCGTGCCCACCGCCGGATTTCCGCCCGCGACCGTGAAACAGAGGCTTTGCGCCTGTTGGCGGAGGTCGGCTTGAACGCCGACGCCTTGTACCGGTTTCCGCATGAATTTTCGGGCGGCCAGCGGCAACGGATCAGCATCGCACGTGCCCTGGCCCTGCGGCCCAAGCTGGTGGTCTGCGACGAAGCGGTCAGCGCCCTGGACGTCTCGATCCGCGCCCAGATTTTGAATCTGTTGATCGATCTGCGAACCCGGTACGGACTGGCCTATCTGTTTATCTCGCACGACCTGAGCGTGGTTCGTTACATCGCCCACCGGGTGGCGGTGATGTACCTGGGAAAAATCGTCGAGGTCGGCGCCGCGGTAGCGGTGTTGAAACACCCGCGTCATCCGTATACCCAACTCTTGCGCGATTCCGTGTTGGAACCCGGCCGACCGCGCAAAACCGGAAAATTTCAACCCGGCGAAGTCCCCTCACCCACCCGGGCCCCGGACGGGTGTCCCTTTCATCCCCGCTGTCCGTATGCCATCGCCCGGTGTCGGACTGCCCCCCCGCAACTCCTTCCCGCCCCCGGCGCCCCCACCCATCGCACCGCCTGTCACCGGCAAAACGAGTTGGAGAATTTCGGTTCCGCCTTGGGAAAGGCGAAATAAAGAGGCAGAACCAGAGGATTACGGCGCTAAACGCGCCGAACTTCACCCATTTTCTTGTACGGTGTGGCTTGTTCCCGGGTTGGATATGTGACAGAATAAGCCGTATGAAACGAGTTTTCGCTTTGTTCAGCCTATTCGTCCTGAGCCTGCTTTCAGCCGGCGCCCAGAGCGATCTGGCGTTGATGGCCGACACGAATTTCTACGTGGCCGGCGTCTCCGATTGGAAGGGACAGGTGACGATTCAGGTCCTCAGCGCCGTCGATTTCGATTCCCTGAAAAAGGATGTCGCCCTCGAGAACCGCGCACTGAATGTGGCCTACCAAAACCTCAAGTTCGATTGGCGGGTGAAGTTCAGCAAGGCCACCCCCACCGACCCCAAGCCCAAGATCCCCCCATTCCCATTGAAACGTCCGATGCCGAAAGTCTTCCAGTTCTACGCCAAATTGCCAACCGCCGAAGCAGCGGAGCAACGAAAGGCCGGTCTTGAGGAACGCGAAACGCTTCGTCAGGAACGACTGGAAACCGAAAAAGAGCGCGCCCTGAAAGGCCTTTCCGATACCAAACAATTCGCCCTCGAGGATAAGGCCGAACTCGAGGCCGAATGGCTGGATCGTCTTCAGACCGAAATCAAGGACGTCAAAATGTCGCTGGAAATGGGCTTGGATCCCGGTCGCAAACAAGATCCCAATGCCGCCAATAGCACAAAACCAGGCGGCCAACGAGTCACGACCAAACAGGGTCCCCGCCTGGGTGAAGATGGGGGAAACATTGTCAAAGAAGGAAACATCGTCAATGATGGAGCCCTTAAAAAAATACGATAGGGAAAATCGAATCATGAACGAACTCAAAATCGGCTGGGCCTCGCGGGATGTATCCACCGACAAACCGGTCACCATCCCGGGCCAATTTCATATGCGGGTTTCAAAAGGAGTCTTCGACCCCATCACCCTCACGGCCCTGGTTATCGATAACGGCCAGGATCTCGCCATTTTTGTGTCCGCCGACATCGTGGTGATCCGCAATTACCTGCTGGACCGGATCCGTGAAAAAGTGGCCCGGCTTAATCCAGCCATTCCGGTCGCCAAAATCGTGATGAATGCGACCCATACCCACTCAGCCCCCAGCACCTACGGCGAAGGTCTCGATATGAAAAAAATCGGGTCGGCCTCCCCGTCCACTGATCAGGTTCCCCATGAGGGCATCGAAATCGCCTCGGATGATGAGTATCGCGCGTTTTTTATCGACCAGGCCGCCGATGCCATCCAACAGGCTTTCGCCACTCGCACTTCGGGCGGGGTCGCCTACGGCTACGGTTATGCGACCGTCGCCCACAGCCGCCGAGTCGTCTATTTTGATGACGTCTCCCAACGCCCCGGTGCCATCAACAATTCAACCCATGGCGTCAACGGGCATGCCCGCATGTATGGCGAAACGAATGACGACCAGTTCAGCCATTACGAGGCCGGCGCCGACCCCATCATCAATCTCCTCTACACCTTCGACGCCGCCGGAAAATTGACCGGCGCCATTGTCAACGTCCCCTGCCCCTCGCAGAATTCAGAGGGCGAATGGCGCTTATCCGCCTCCTTCTGGAACGAAGTCCGGACGGCCATCCGGCAGGCCCATGGCAATATTTTTCTACTGGCCCAAGGAGCGGCCGGCGGCGATGTTGCGCCCCGCATCCTGCACTACAAGACAGCGCAGGACCGCCGCTTCAAACTCAAATACGGAACCGATCCGGAACCCATCAGCGAATGGAACGCCCGCAAGGATATCGCCGAGCGCATTGCCACGGCTTTTACCGAAGTTTTGTCCTGGGCCCAAACGGATATTCAAACCGCCCTGCCGCTCACCCATCTGGTCGACACCATCCACCTCGACAAACGGCGGATTACCGACGAGGAATATGAATTTGAACGCCAGCAATTGGATCCCCTCCTCAAGACCCCTTTTAAGACGGACGGAACACCCCATGAACGGCTGATGCACGATTCCGTGCTTATTTCCAGCCGGAACCGCTGCCAGCGGATCGTCACCCGTTACGAGGAGCAAAAATCCGAGCCCAAACTCCCGATGGAACTGCATGTCATTCGGATTGGAGATATCGCCTTTGCATCAAACCGGTTCGAGTTGTACCAGGATTTCATGCACCGCATCCAGGCGCGCAGCCCCTTCATCCAAACCTTTATCGTCCAATTGACGGGCGTGCCCGGCCCGGACGGCGGAACCTATCTCGCCACCGAACGCGGAGCCTGGGGCAAGGGATACAGCGCGAGCCGGTATTGTAATATCGTTTCGCCACAAGGCGGGCAGGAGTTGGTCGAGGCAACCGTCCGGCTTTTGAAGACCCTTCCTTCGTCACCGTAAATCTCCCGGGTGCTGGCATGCATTTCGCCTGGCTCATCATCGATGGGAATAATATCCTGCACCAGATCCCGGAGTTGCAGGATACCGTCCGGCGCGATTTCGACAGCGCCCGCGCCGCATTGGTCCGTCTATTCGAACCCTGGGTGGGATCCCTAGCCGAGCGCATCACGATCGTTTTCGACGGACGCCGGCCGGGTCAAACGCCCCCCCTGCGGTTTGACCGAACCCCCGCTCCCGCCGGCGTGGAAATTCTTTTTTCGCCCGCGCATCTGACCGCTGATTCCCTGATCGAGCGGCTCGTAATGGAATCGGAAAATTCGGAACAAATTGCAGTGGTCAGTTCTGATTTGGCGGAACGACATACCGTGGAAGCCGCTGGTGCGTATACGCTCTCTTGTCGAACGTTCCTGGAATCGCTCGCCCGGATGCGCCTGGACCGCGCGCCATCAACCCCCGCCCGGAAATCTACTTTGGGGGATTATTTTCCGCCGCCTTCCGTTTCGGAATAGGCCGGTCCAATTTCTTCAATACGGCCTGTAAATCGTCCCAGGTCGGAACTTTCTTGCTCGGATCCCGCAATAAATAGGCCGGATGGAAAGTCGGCATCACCGGAATGCCTTCGAATTCCTGCCACGTGCCCCGCAACTTGCTGATCGGAATCTCGGATTTCAACAAACCCCGGACCGCCGTCGCGCCCAGGGCCACGATCACTTTGGGCTTCAACACCGCGATCTGGGCTTTCAGGTACGGCAGGCAGGTATCCATTTCCTCCGGCTGGGGAGGGCGATTATTCGGCGGGCGGCATTTGTTAATGTTGCCAATAAAGACTTCTTCCCGGGTAAAGCCCATCGCAAGGATCATCTTGGTCAACAATTGGCCAGCCTTGCCGACAAACGCCAGCCCTTGCTCATCTTCATCCGCGCCGGGCGCTTCCCCAACAAACATCAGTTCCGGCCGGAGATTTCCCTGACCCGGCACCGTATTCGTTCGGGTCGAATGCAGTCCACACGCCTTGCACCCCGCAATTTGCGCCGCAATTCGGCCCAGCAGTTCGGCGGGATCGCCGCCCGATTCCGATGGCGCAACCACCACCGGCCGGGAGGGACGAGGCGAACTCTCCGGCTCCGGGGCCCGACGAAGAGCCGGGGCTGCGGGAGCGGGAGCACTGGAAGCAACCGGCCGGAAAGGGACGGCACGCGACCCGGCGGAAGTCGGCGGCGCCACAGGCCGGCGGCGCAATGTGGTAACGGTTTCCGCACGCAAATTGACGGCTTTGATTTTTTCCTCGTCCCGGATGAATTCCAGGTAGGCCTTGAAATCGGCAACCCATTGTTGTGGTGAATCCTGCTTGGCCATAATCCCCTGTCGGTTGAAAGAGGGAATGTAAGCGAAAACAGGCTGGGCTTCAATCCCGTTTATTTTCCGTCCATACAATATCGTGCGTAGGGCCACCGCTGGTCGGCGTGTCGGCTCCCAGACGGCCTTCGACGAGCGAAGGCCCTACCATATCGCGTAGGGCCACCGCTGGTCGGCGTGCCGGCTCCCAGACGGCCTTCGACGAGCGAAGGCCCTACGATATCGCGAGCTCCTCCCTCCGGCGAGGGGGAGGGCGGGGGTGAGGGGGAACCCTACTTATTTTATGTTGTCTTCGGGACGAAAATAAAGAACTTCTCTTTTTCCACTAATCGTCTTAAATTTCCAGATATCTTTGATCGAAACCCATCAACCAGGAAATCGGAATGAAACTTCTCCTCACCGGCGCGGGCGGCTATACCGGCCGCGGCTTATCAGAAATTCTCGCAGCCCAACACTTCGTCCGCGGGGTCGATATCGTTGAAAAACAAACCGCCTGCCAGGTATTCAAGGTCGCCGATATCACGAGCTACGAGACCTGCCAGACCCTAGTCGAGGGACTCGACGCCCTGGTCATGTGTCACATGGCGCCCAACCCGCACGGCTACAAAACGCCGCCCATGTCTTTCGATATCAATGCCAAGGGGACGGCCAATCTCTATCACGCGGCCCAGGAAGCGGGCATCAACAAAGTGGTGCTGATTTCATCCTGCGGCGTTCTTCGGGAGGGCAAATCCAACCGGGATGCCCAGATCGGCGTTGGCCCCTATAACTACGGGAAAGGTCTCTATACCTTGACGAAGATCATCCAGGAATGCATTGCCCTCGATTATTTCAAGGCCGCAAAAATCGCGACCGCCGTCCTTCGTCCCGGCTGGATCGTTTACGATGGCGAATTGATTACCAAGTACGGCGAAAAAATGGAACGTTATTATTCCTCCCTGCTCGATCCCCGCGATATCGGAACCGCCGCCCTCGCCGCCCTTGCCCTGCCCGATCTCGGCCTGGAATCCTTCAATATCGGCCAATCCGACTATACCGAAGTCGATTCCACCTCTACTCAAGCCCGCCTGAAATGGACCCCGACCTACCGCTTCGAATCCCTGCCCCGGGTCGTTGATAAATAGAGATCGGTCTACACCATCAAACGCGCTTGATGATATGGGGACAGCCGGGGGCCAATGGAATGGACAAAGCCCCTTTATTTCCGGGCTCGGGCCAATAACGGGCACGGTGATTATCGTAAATCGCTTTGACGTCCAGTATCATGCCGTCGTGTTTGACGCAATCACTGGGCTCTCTTTTGATCTGCGCGCCCCGGACCACCTGGCATTTCGTTACGCCTTCATCCATTAACCGGCGCGCCAAGCCCCGAACGTACCAAGTGCTGAACTCCGTCGTCGCCAGCCGTTCGGCGGATTGGGGCACGTTCCGCGTCCGCTCCTGGGCAACCCCGTCGCGCATGAATTTTTCGATCGGATCCCAGAGACTGGCATCCGCCAAGGCCGCGGCCAGGGTTACTTCAGTGCCCTGCTTGATGGCGTCTCGCATGATCTGTGGAAACGCCTCCTGCCCGTGGGCGGACAACGCTTTGCTACGATACGGATTGGCCCCGGCCTGTTCCGCATCGAATTCCGATAACATACTCGCACGGGTTTTCTCGTCCAGTTCCGGATATTGCATGGGCATTTCAGTGTCTCCAGTGGGTTTTGGTTCCGTCTTAACAAACCGGAGAATAATACGCGGTGAACCGGGAAGCAAGACCGGTTTATTTGCGTGATGCGGCATCACGAAAATAAAAAGGCTGCGCTATCTCAGGCATCCTTCGGAATGACCCGCAAGATCTCATCCAGTGTGGTCACCCCCTCCGCCACCAGAGCCAGGCCTTCCTGGCGCAGAGTTTTCAAGCCGGCTTTCTCGGCTTCCGCTTGAACTTCGGCCAGTGTGCTCCCATCCATTGTCAATTTACGCAGTATCCCACCGGTCGGCTCGAATAACTCAAAGATCGCCAGACGCCCACTGTAACCGGTTCCATTGCATTTCTCACAACCCTTCCCGGCCTGCAGCTTGGGCAGACCGCCCTTCGGGAAAAACTCCCGCATCCACGGTTCGGTTTTGATCTCTTCCTTGCAATGGGGACATATTTGACGGACCAATCGCTGGGAGATAACCCCGACGAGAACACTAGCGAGCAGGTGCGATTCCACGCCGATATCCACCAACCGTTGTGCCGCTTGCACTCCCCCATCGGCATGCAATACCGTCAGGACCCGGGTTCCCATCAAAGCCATCTCGGTCATAATCGCCACCGTTTCCCGGTCCCGCACTTCACCGAGCATCACCACGTCGGGGTCATGGCGAAAGGTGGCGCGTAAAGCCGCTGGGTAAGTCAGTCCGAGCGACGGGTTGATCCCCTGCTGGCAGACTCCTTCCAGCTGATACTCCACCGGTTGCTCGACGGTCATGATTTTGTTGTGGATCGGGTCGAAGGATTTGAGAATCGAATACAAGGTGGTCGTCTTGCCTGAACCCATCGGCCCATTAACCACAATCAAGCCGGACGGGCGTTTCAGCCAACGCTGCAGGGTCGCCAGGTGGTCTGCCCTGAAAATTCGGCTCACCTCAGGCAAATAGACCGGCGCGGTCAACAGCCGGAGCACCAGCGACTCTCCATCAATGAGGGGCATATAGGAAACCCGCAGGTCAACCGGCTGGTTGGCAATACGCAATTGGATCCGACCATCCTGGGGCAGACGCTTTTCGGAAACATTCATGTTCGCCATAATTTTGAAACGGCTGACGAGCGTGGGGCCAAGACCCTTGGGGGGACTTTCAACCTCCCGCAGAACCCCATCCACACGAAAACGAATTTTTATTCCGTCCGCCCGAACCTCAATATGGATCGCAGAGGCTTTTTGCTGGTAAGCCGCCTTACAAATTTGACCGGCTATATTGATGATCGGCAAATCATACTCGGCAACCGGTTGTTCCCGGATTTCGGCGGGGGGAATATCCCCCGCATTTTCATCCAACGCGACCACCTGAAAACTCCCTTCCTCGATTCCGGCCGCCAGGCTGTGCATCGATTCCGGCAATTTACCGGTCATTTCACCGACTTGGATTACTTTCAGCATGGACGCCGAGAAGTACTGCGGCAGTCGGACCAGGGCATCATATACCGTGTTGCCCGCTTTAACTTCTTCGAGCAATACCTGGCAGGTTTCCCGGATGGCCGGCTGGGTGGCTTCCTTCTGGATGGTTTCAAAGGTCGCCAGGATGGGAATACCGCTATCCAACATGCGGGCCATCTTCTTCCAGAACTCGATCCATTCCTGTTTCATCGTTTTCATGGCGTTACTCCCATTAAGGTGTTTTTTGTTGCCCTTCATCTATCCTATACAAGATCCAGCCCGCCCGTGTTTCAACTTTATGGTTCATTTTGAATAAGTGTGGAAATCATTTCAAATGAGGGGAAAGTTTAACTCGTTTTCATCCGTTGGAGCCGGGGTGTCCTCACCCCGCTCTTCCGCCGTGACCCCGTGGCTGTGGTAAAAACCAGAGCATCAGTCACTCCCTCTGCGTGAAACTCTCAATCCCTTGGTTTCCGTCAGCTTTGAAATGGCTGGATCTTCAGCAACCCAAAGATAATCAGATTCGGCCGCCTGAACCCGATGTTCCCGCCCTTCAATCCACCGCTCCACGCTGGAGCGCCGAAAAAGAAGCTTTCCACCCAACTCAAAGGAGGGCAGATCATCCAGATAGTGCCCCACCGTCTCCAAGGGCACCCGCAGAAATTCCGCCAATTCCTCGATGTCCATGATCGGACCGAAGTCCATTCGGCGCGGTTTCGGGGCCAGTTGGTGAATGGCCACATTGATCGCCAGGGTGGAACGGTCGGTCGGCGCCAACCGGGGCAAGCCCTGGACATCGGCAGCCAGCCCGCGCATGATTCGCTGGGTTTCCTGGCAGGCCTCACAGGTCGCCAGGTGGGCATTGAGTTCCCTTACGTGTTCCGCGTCCAATTCGCCATCCAATTGCGCGGATAGCCATTCGGCATAAGTGTCACAATTCATGATGATTCTCCTTCAAGTCGATCGTTGGGCCAATAACCGGCACAATTGGGCTCGCGCCCGGTGAAAATGAGTTCGAACCGTCGCTGGATTCAGTTCCAATACTTTCGCTATCTCTTCGTGCGACAAACCCTCCACCGCATGCAATATAAACACCTCTTTAGAAGGGGATGGCAATCGGGCAATGATCCGATCCAATCGCCCCACTTCATCCTTCGAGGCGATGGACTTGAACGTGTCATCTTTCCCCGCCAGTTCCCGGCCCGGCCGGTCCGAAGTGGGATCGGTCAATTCATCGAAAGAGATGTTTTTTTGTGCGCTGGCAACGGCGCGCGACCGCAAATGGTTCAAGCCGTGATTCCGCGCGATGGTATACACCCAGGGTCTGAAAAGAGACCGGGGCTCATAGAGGTCCCGGGCTTTCGCCAGCTTGATAAACACCTCCTGCAACACATCTTCGGCGCTTTCCCGCTGGAAATGCAACAGTCGCAAAAGAAAATTGAACAGCGGCAACCGGTACCGCTCAAACAGTCGTTCGAACGCCGCCGCATTGCCTTGCTGAAACATGACCATCAACGCTTCATCGGTCAGGTCGGACATGAGGTCTCCTTGCCTACCGCCCTTGGGGTTCAGGGTTCGGGGTTCAGGACAAAATGGGTTCCGTTTGTCACATCCTGAACCCTGACACCCTGAACCCTGGATTCTCCGATCCGGGCTCCTCAACTACTGATATACACGCAAAA
>CAZCDO010000119.1:297-12520 GCA_964497135.1 uncultured Verrucomicrobiota bacterium | reverse complement strand
GATCCCCCTCTCCCCGGGCCCTCCCCCGCGCCGGGGGGAGGGAGGAGCGAAAAGCAGCCGACTGTGGAAGATGACGGCTCACTCGGAGAGTTCGCCCTACCTCATTCCGACCTACAGACTAAAAGCCTTCGATAAGGAGATCAACAATGGCCATCAGCGCTGAAGAAATCTTTGAAACACTGGGCATGGTTCATGCCCAGAATCTGGACATTCGGACCGTCACGCTCGGCATCGATTTGCATCCCTGTGCCGGACCCGATGTGCGGCAGGTGGCGCGACAGGCTTATGAGCGCATCATGCGGCTGGCCGGAAACCTGGTCAAGGTGGCAGGCGAAGTCGAGGCGGATTACGGCATTCCCATTGTCAATAAACGGGTGGCCGTTACGCCGGTAGCCTGGTTTGCCGCCGCCTGCCGGACCGAGGATTATCATCCAATCGCCTTGGAGTTGGATCGAGCCGCCCGGGAGTTGGGTATCGATTTCATCGGCGGGTGGACGGCCACCGTCGAAAAGGATTTGAACACGTCGAGCCGGACCCTGATCCGGTGCATTCCCCGGGCGCTGGCGGAAACCCAGCGGCTCTGTTCGTCGGTCAACATCGGCACCACCCGCGCGGGGATCAACATGGACGCCGTGGCGCTGATGGGGCAGGTGATCAAGGAGGCTGCGGAATTGACGGCGGACACCGGCGGCAGCGCCTGTGCGCGGTTGGTGGTTTTTTGTAATGCGGTCCAGGATAATCCCTTTATGGCCGGGGCCTTTTGCGGAATCGGTGAGGGGGACTGCTCGTTGTCGGTGGGGATATCCGGGCCGGGGACGGTGCGCGCGGCGATCCAAACGTTGGGCCGGACGTGCGATCTCTTGCAAGTGGCCGAGGAAGTCAAGCGGGTGTCGTTCAAAATCACCCGGGCGGGGGAGTTGATCGGCCGGGAATGCGCGCGCCGACTGAACGTGCCGTTCAATATTGTCGATCTCTCTCTGGCGCCGACCCCGGCACCGGGTGATTCGGTAGGGGATATCATCGAGGCCATTGGATTGGACCGGGTCGGGGGGCCGGGTACGACGGCGGCGCTGGCCTTGCTCAACGATGCGGTCAAACGCGGCGGGGCGATGGCGACCAACCATGCGGGCGGCATGAGCGGGGCGTTCATTCCGGTGACCGAAGATGCCACCATGGCCCGGCGGGCCGCGGAAGGCGCCCTGGTCATCGAGAAACTTGAGGCGATGACGTCCGTCTGCTCGGTGGGATTGGACATGATCGTGATTCCGGGCGATACGACCCCGGAAACGATCAGCGGCATCATCGCCGACGAGGCGGCGATTGGCATGGTCAACAAAAAGACCACAGCGGTTCGCGTCATTCCCGCACCCGGCAAACGGGCGGGAGATACGGTCTCGTTTGGCGGCCTACTCGGGGAGGGACCGGTGATGGCGGTGAATCCCCACTCCTGTGCGGTGATGATCCGGCGGGGCGGCCGGATCCCGGCCCCTTTGCAGGGCTTGAGCAATTAAGTGTTTTGTTTTGATCTATGATGACTATTGGTTTTCCTTCGCTGGAGCCGGGGTGCCCCCATACCGGTTAAGCTAAGACTATGAAAACGCCCCCGTTGGTCGCGCTTTCCTTGGGGGCGTCTTTGGGTTCCTCCCTCCCCCCGGCGTGGGGGAGGGCGGGGGTGAGGGGGATCATTATTATTGCAGAAATAATCAGTAGGGTTATCATCTGCGGAATAATTTGAAAGGTGTTTTACAATAAATTCGAGTGGAGTTGAAAACCATACAAGGATCCCCCTCACCCTACCCTCCCCCGCGCCGGGGGGAGGGAAAAACCAGCATCGCTTAATCGCCGATGCTCTCTCGGCTATACGGCCCCTGAAAAAGGGCGACGGCACCCCGGCTCCAGCCGGCATAATGCCGATGCGCTGCCCGTGTTGGGTTATTGGCGAAGCCATATAAGAGGAGTCTGCATGCAAATCGGTTTTGGCAAAATGGATATTACACCCCGGGTCGGGGTTGAGCTTTGCGGGTTTGGACCGCACCTGCATCGGTATTCCGTGGGAGTTCGCGATCGGTTGGAAGCGCGGGCGATGGCCGTGCGCGAGGGCGACGTTACGCTGTTGGTGATCAGTTGTGACCTGGTGGGGTTTCCCCTCGACCTAACCCGGGAGATCCGTCGGCGAATCCAAACCGAAACCGGGATCCCGGCCGATCGGATCATGGTTCACGGCACGCACACCCATAGCGGGCCGAATACGATTCCGGAGTTGGCCGGCTGGGGCGAGTTGGATACGGCTTACCTGACGATTTTACCGGGCCGGGTGGCGGCGGCCGGCATCCAAGCGGTGTCCCGACTGGAACCGGCTGAGCTGGCCTGGGCGGCGGTACCCTGTGAGGGCCTGGCACTCAACCGCGAATACGACCGGGATGCCCCGCCGTTGGAAGAGGTTTTACGGGAGGATTGGCGGCCGGCGAAACCCGAGCACACCGACACCACCTGTCAGGTGTTGAAAGCCATGGCGGCGGATGGGCGCCTGCTGGGCTTTGCGAGTTATATCGGGTGTCATCCCGTGGTCTGTTGCCAGGCGACACGGTGGATCCACGGTGATTTCGCGGGGGTTGCCAGCCATTTGATCGAACGGGAAAATCCCGGTTCGGTGGGCCTGTTTCTGCAAGGGGCCCTGGGCGATATCAACACCTGTGTGGTGCATAAGCCGGAAGCGGAATCATTGGCGGCTCTGGATGTGATCGCCGGGCGCTATGCGCGCGCGGTCCGGGCGGGACTGGCCGCGGCCCGGCCGTTGGCGCCGGGTCCCCTGAAGGCGATTCGCCGGGAGGTGTGTTTCAGCCGGATTCCGGTGAGCCGCGCCGAACTGGAACGTCTGTTGGCGGAACAGGAAGCGGTTTTCACGGTGCCGGACGCCGGCGATGCGGATGACGCGGTCCGGATGGCGGCGGTCAAGGTGGCGGCCTATCGAAAAATACTGGCGGCCGAGGCGCGAGGCGAAAGCCTCAATCCGCCGACGGAACTGCAAGGGTTTCGGATCGGACCGGTGAGCCTGCTGGGCACGCCCTTCGAGATCTTTCATGCGGTCAAGGAAGAGGCGTTAAGCCGATTGTCCTCGGAGCATCCGCTGATTTTGGGCCTGACCAACGACGAGTTGGGCTATGCGCCGGATCGGGCGACGGCGATCCGGGGCGGGTATGCGGCCCAGCAAGTGCCGTTGATGTTGGGCCGCCTGCCCTTTGCGTCGATCCAGGATGAACTGGTAAAGGCGCTGGTGGAGATGGACGGCGAACTGCTTTAAGCTGTCGAGTAAGCCGAACCTTACACGAGAATCAGTGTTTGGACTACATACGAATCCCAGCAGAGTCGTAAAATCGGTGATAAATCACCTATGGGATCGACAATCCAAGGAGTCCATCATGCATGCCCATGTCTCTCGGTTCAGCATTTCCAGTTTCCTGGCTATCTTGGGTCTCTCTCTTGCGGTCGTGCGGGCGGATGGACTCGTTACCGCCCAGCATTCATCGGACGGCTACCGATCTCCCGGAATCTGCCAAGTGACTTGCGAGTTCGCCTATCCGACCAACCGATCCCTCCTATCCCTTGCCTGGCTTGTGACACTCCCTCCCGGTTGGCAGATCACTTCAGTGGCCGGCAACGGCACACCTGAAGTTCAAGGAAGTGATATCGTCTTTCTGGGTTCTTTAACCAATCGTCCCATTCAATTTAGCTATACACTGAGCGTGCCCTCGGGGGAGACCGGGGTGAAGGCGCTATCCGGCAGTGCCGAGTACATCCTGAACGGCATGACGAACCAGGCGATGGTCATTACGACGCCCGATCCGTTACCGTTGTCACAGCAACTGCAGTTACTCGTGACCTCCGATTACGGAAGGACAATCCCGCCCATGGGGACAAACATCTATAACTCCGCCACAAATTTGTATCTGGCTGTGACGAATTCTCCCGTCCCGGCGGGCGAGACCCAATACGTCTGCACGGGCTGGACGGGCACGGGGAGCCTCGCGTCTGGGACGGGCACAAACACGGAACTCGCCATAACCAACGATTCCGAGGT
This sequence comes from uncultured Verrucomicrobiota bacterium, assembly GCA_964497135.1. Taxonomy (GTDB): domain Bacteria; phylum Verrucomicrobiota; class Kiritimatiellia; order CAIKKV01; family CAIJXV01; genus CAIJXV01. The sequence goes on along the minus strand of CAZCDO010000119.1, from coordinate 8,442 downwards.
GCTTTGGTTGTGGAAGACGCAATACGCCCTTGTTTTAAGCAACGCGGTGGGTGGGTCCGTCACGGATGTATCGGGGTGGCATGATTCCGGAAGCAACGTAACGGTGACCGCCACGGCCGCCGCCCATTACCAGTTCTATGGTTGGATGGGCCAGACCAACGGATGCACGCTGGTCGGTGACCAGATTACCATCCCAATGGACAAGCCCCGGCATCTTTCCGCCAAATTTCTACTGGATAGCCACTCATTGGAAGTGAGTTCCCCGTATGGTAACCCACAGCCCGCCGTGGGCACAGAGCACTACGAATACGGGACGACCGTTCCCTGCAGCCTTGCCAATTCACCGGCCACGTTTGGGGAAACCCAGTATGTGTGCACCGGTTGGGCAGGAACCGGGAGTGTCATTCCTGGAGAGGGAACGAATACCGAGGTTGCCGTCACCATCAATTCAACTTTGGTTTGGCTCTGGAAAACCCAATATTTCATCACCGCTACGCAAACGGTTGGCGGGACCGTGACCGATGTCAACGGATGGTACGACTTGGGGGACGCGGTGCAGATGACGGCCTTGGCCTATCCCCACTACCATTTCATCGGCTGGGAGGGGCAGACGAACGGTTGCCAAGTTGAGGGCGACCAGATCACTGTGCCGGTTGACCAAGTCCGGCATGTACAAGCCCGTTTTGAGCTGGATATTCACACGTTGACCGTTTCTTCGGAGCACGGTCGAACCGTCCCGCCCGAAGGCACCAACTCCTATTCATATGGCCTGACCGTAAGCTGCAGCGTCACTAATTCCCCTGTGATCGACGGATCCAACCGGTATGTATGTACGGGTTGGACCGGATCGGGAAGCGTAGCCGCGGGATCCGGGACGAATATGCAGTTTGTTCTGACCAACGATTCCACCCTGGCCTGGTTGTGGAAGACGCAATACTGGCTGGCCGTGACGAATACGTCTGGCGGGTACGTGGCTTATACTTCCGGCTGGGTCGACTCGACCCAAAGTGTCACAGTGACGGCTGTTGCGGATGCGCACCGCCATTTTTCCGGGTGGCAGGGCGCCACCAACGCCTGCATCATTAATGGCGAGGAGATCACGATCCCGATGAACCAGCCGCGTTCGATAATTGCGATGTTTGCCTGGGACCTTAACTTTTTGGAAGTGAGTTCCCTCTACGGCGATCCGGTGCCGGGGGTGGGAACTAACTACTATGACTATGGAACCGCCATTCCCTGTGCGGTCACCAATTCACCGGTTCAGGACAATGACGTGCGGTATGTGTGTCTGGGGTGGACCGGCTGGGGCAGTGTATGGCCCGGAAGCGGCACAAATACCCAGATCATCCTGACGAACAATTCGGGAATCGTCTGGCAGTGGAAAACGCAGTTCTGGATGACGGCGATCGCCTCCATGGGAGGGTCGGTGTCGATCTCGAATGGGTGGCAGGACCAAGGAAGTTCCGTCGTTATCACGGCTACCGCCTATCCCCATTACTATTTCGCCGGATGGAATGGGCAAACGGATGGTTGTTCAGTCGTGTCCAACCAGATCACGGCGCCGATGGATCGTCCCCGGGAGATAACGGCGCTCTTCGAATTGGATCAGCACACCCTGAGGGTGAATAGCCTCTTCGGTACGGCAGTGCCACCCGTGGGAACGAATATTTTAAGCTACGGCACCAATCTGGTCTGTTCGATTGCCGACTCTCCGGTGGTCGATGTGACCACCCAGTATTTTTGTTCGGGGTGGGCGGGCGTCGGGAGCGTTCCCTACAGCGGGACGCAGACCAACACGCCGATTATTACGTTAACGAGCAACTCCATGATAACGTGGAAGTGGGGCACCAATGTTTGGCTGTCTTTGGCGGCCGGACCGGGCGGCAGCATTAAAACCAATCGGCAATCCGCTTGGTATGGGATCCGGACGACGGTTTCAAATATTGAGGCAACTGCGACCACTAACTATCATTTTACAAAGTGGACCGGAGACACCAATGGCATAATGGTCACAACCAATAAAATATCCGCCTACATGAGCGGTACGCGTTCGTTGATAGCGAATTTTGCCGTTGACGAGTTCCGGGTCGTCGTGAATAGTCAATATGGCGCGCCCACCCCCCCCAAGGGAACCAATTATGTTGTCTATGGAAGCAATATTTTTTGCGCGATTCCCAATTCGCCCGTGATCAGCGGCCTGACGCAATTGGTTTGCCGGGGGTGGAGCGGGTCGGGTTGTGTCCCGCCCAGCGGCGTTACCACCAATACCGGCTGGTTCACGGTGACGAACCATTCCACGATTACCTGGAAATGGGGAACCAACTACTGGTTGGGTTTGAGCCAAAGCCCGGGCGGATCTTTGGATCGCACTTCGGGGTGGTACACGGCGGGCATGGTCACCAATATTACCGCCACACCCTCGAATCATTATCATTTCGGGGGTTGGACCGGTGACACCAACGGCTGTGTCGTCGCCGGCAACTGGATCAGTTTCCTCATGAGCCGGTCTCGAATACTAGGGGCTAGTTTTGTTCTCGACACCCATCGCCTTGTCGTGACGACGCCCTATGGAACGGCATCCCCGGCTACGGGCACCAATTTCTTCGAGTACGGAACCGTCCTGGCGCCGTCAATTCTGGACTCGCCCGTTACGGTCGGAGGCATTCGCTACCTGTGCACGGGGTGGACGGGGACGGGGAGTGTTGCGAGTGTCGGGACGGGCACGAACACGGACTCGTTCTCGTTGGACCAGGATTCGCGCATCGACTGGACCTGGCGAACCCAGTATCTATTCAGTGCCGCCTGCGATGCGGGGGGCGTGCTGGAAGGCCCCGTCGGCTGGCAGAACGCAGGAGCCGTGGTCACAGCCGAAGTCTCGGCAACTTATGGATTCACCTTTGACCGATGGCTGGGCGACGTGCCCGCCGGCATGGAATTGAACAACCCCATCGAGGTGACCCTGGATCAGGCTCGGAGCATTTATGCCAGGATCCGAGTCGATACGAATCTCATCCGAGCGGCCCACTCCGCACCGGGGTATCGGTCTCCTGAAGTGGGCCGAACGGTAACGTGTTCCTTTGAATGTCCGACGAATCGATATCTGCTCTCTCTGGCTTGGCTGGTGACTCTGCCGGAGGGCTGGCAAATTACATCCGTAACCGGGAACGGTTCGCCCGAAGTTCAAGGGAGCGAGATTGTCTTTCTGGGTGGTTTGTTGACCAACCGCGTTAATTTTAGCTACACCCTGTCGATCCCCGGTAATGCGTCAACCACGAATAATGTCGAAGCAACGGCGGATTTTCAACTGGATGGCATGGCCAACAGCGTGGGGCTCCCAGCTAACCCGGCGCCATTGCTTCTGTCCCGCTATCACAGTGCGGACTACAAAACCAGTTACTGGACCATCGACGCCAGCGAAGTGAGCCGATTCCTGTCCTATTGGCGGGCGGGCGGGTACCAAGTCAATGTCGGTGGATTCGACGGTTTCATGGCCGGAGCAGGCAATACCAATGGCGGCTATCACAGTGCCGACTATCTACCCACCCGGTGGGTGATTACCGGGACTGAAGTCAACCGCGTTCTGGCCTACTGGCGGGGCGGCGGATATCACGTCGATCCTGCCGGTAATGACGGGTATGTGGTCGGCCCCCCGTCACAGGGAATGGGATTGTCCGCCATGGGCTCATCGAGTTTCCAAAGCAGTCAAGATGGACCATTGGCATTCGATCCCGGTCAGACACTGACCATTTCGAATGTCTACACGTATACGGGAACGTTATGGAGTTTGCTCTGTCGACCACGGTTGCCGCGCGGGTGGGTCATAATGAGTGTCACGGGTGATGGAATCCCCGAGTTCTCACTCGGTGAGATCGTCTGGACGGGGACCTTGCCGCCCAGCCCGATCCATCTCGTTTATACGGTTTCGATTCCCGACTCCGAGTGTCGCGCGCGACAGATCACGGCCGAGGTCGAATATCAACTGAGCGACATGCTGAACGAAAATACCGCCACCCCCCTGCCGCCTGTTCTGGGGCTCACTGTTTGCGACCAAGACAGTGATGGGCTCCCTGACAAATGGGAAAACACTTACGGAGGGGGCTCCACTAACCTGATGCCGGATGCCGACGACGATGGGGACGGCATGGCGAATGGGAAGGAATGCATCGCAGGAACCAATCCCAACGACGCCGACTCTGTCTTGAAGGTGGACGGATGCCTGAGCGCAACGGATGACGGTCAGGTGCTTTCTTGGGTGAGTTCGCCGAACCATTGGTATACGTTGGGGCGATCCTTCAATCTTATGGATGGATTTTCTCCTCTCGCAACCAACCTGCCGGCCATTCAACCGATGAACTGTTACACGGACCACATTAGCCAGGTAACTCCGTTGTTCTACAGAGTTGAAGTGGAACCTTAATAATTTTATTCATTGACTGGGCCTCGAACCCGGACATGCAGCCCTCCCTGTTCCTCGTGCAGAAGGGAGTTGACCCGCTCGATCACGCTCGATTTCGAAATGGGGGTCTCTGTCGTCACTGTGGGTCTCATGTGGACGGGGACCTACACATTGCGCCTCACAGATGGATACCCTGTTTCGAGAGGGTCTGTCGCAACACCTGGGGATTAAGGCGCCGCGGAGTGGTGGCCTGTTGGATGCAGAGGGCGGCGGCGGTTCCGGCGGCCTGACCCATGGCCATGCAGGACGGCATCATGCGGGCCGACGCCAGCGCTTCATGGGTGGCCGAAAAACAACGGCCCGCCACGAGCAGATTGTCCACCGTCTTCGGCAACAGACAGCGGTAGGGAATGCCATACGACACGCCGGGTTCCAAAGCGCGGTCGCTATGGGCCGACTTTTGTCCGGGGCGCGGTTCGTGAATGTCGATAAAGCAGGCGTACCGGTAAACCTGGTCCTCAAATTGCCGCCCCGCGAGCACATCGTCGATTGTCAATTCGTACTCGCCCGCCAGGCGGCGGGATTCCCGAATGCCCAAGGCCGCCGCGGAAACGCTCAGGCTGATGCGCTCGCACCCGGGAACATGACGGCGCAACACCTCCGTGTTGATCCACATTTTTCGGCGAAGTTCCATGGCCGCTCTGGAAATGTCGGCCAGTTTTGTGCCGTCGACTTCGTGTTCATGCAGGCAGTTGAAGTAGGTCTCTTCGGGATGCAGATAACTGTCGGTTCCGGGCAGGACAAAGTCGTTTCCCACCTGATGAGCGGCTTCTTCCACCAGACGACGCTGATGCCGGTTGACATAATCCAGCGCCCGGGGCCAGTCCATATTCAGGCATTTGAAGAAGAGGGTGGCGGGTTGCAGCAGGCCGTCTTCCGGGCGGCCGATGGCAAAGGGCACTCCGGCGCGGGCCGCGATGTCCCCATCGCCGGTGGCGTCCACCACGATTTGCCCCAGGATGGCCTGTCGGCCCGATTTGCTTTCCACGATCACGCCTTCGATCGCGCCGTCGCGCAGGATCGGAGACACGCCCAGGGCGCCGAAGAAAACCTGGACGCCGGCTTTTCGCAGGAGCTCGTCGAGCACGAGCTTCATCCCTTCGGGATCGAAGACCAGCCAGTAATCGCTCCAGTTTTTCGGGTCGCAGATAATGGGTTCCTGGGCCAGACCGCGGTCGATCAGGATTCGCAGGACTTCCCACGGAATTCCGCCGAGGATCAGGGCGCGCTGGTCGTGATAGGGTCCGAGGCGGTTGACCATGCCGGCGGTGGCCATGCCGCCGAGGCAGATCTGATTTTCGATCAGCACGGTTTTGGCGCCGGTGCGGGCCGCCGCCAGCGCGGCCCCCACGCCGGCGGGCCCTCCGCCGCAGACGACGACCTCGGCCTGGTGAACGATCTCGGTCGTCCGCGCCGGCTCATTAATAAAAAAAGGATTTAGAGACATACCCGGATATCCATTCCCCCAAGAGTATCAAAGATCGACCTAATGTCGATGGACTAGTAATCGCCCAAATATCCGCCCAAATACCCGCCTTGACACGGTTGTCCGCTAGGGGCATATTTAACGGCTGTCACAGATTGAGATTGTTCCGTCCAGAGCGGCGACGCCACGGCGTTGCGGAGTGGGTTGGGACGGACCGCCGGGCCGTCCGGTAGAGGCAAAGAACGGCGGCCTACGGCGAGGCCGCCCTACCTGTTGGGGGGCGGGGTTGCCTGCCTTGGGAGAGAAGCAAATCATGATTAAAGTCAAAGTGGTTGGGGCCGGTGGTTATGGCGGGGTGGGGGTTACCGAACAGTTGTTGAATCATCCCGAAGCGAAGCTGATGTGCTTGGTGGACAACAACGATGTCGGGACGCCGATGAGCCGACTCTATCCGCATCTGACCGGTTTTTGCGATATGCCCCTGATCGATCCCGCCGATCCCCGCGCGCAGGAGCCGGCGGATGTCGTCTTTCTGGCCACACCGGACGGGGTCGGCATGAGTGCGGCGCCAGCGATTCTGAAAACCGGGGCAAAGGTCATCGATTACAGCGGCGATTTCCGGTTCAACACCCCGGAGGCCTATGCCGCGTATGCCGGACGAATCGGGCGCGATCCCAAACACGCCTCCCCTGAGTTGTTGCCCGAGGCTGTCTATGGCCTGGTCGAATTGCACCGCAAGGAAATCGATTCGCGCCGTCGGGTGATTGGCAACCCCGGCTGTTTTGCCGTCAGTTGCATCGTCGGTCTCGCGCCCGCGGCCAAACATCGGTTGATCACTCTCGACAGCATCATTTGCGACTGCAAAACCGGGGTTTCCGGCGCCGGCAAAAAAGTCAATCCCGCCTTCCATTTTCCCAACCGGCAGGATCACATGAACGCCTACAAGCTGGCGGGACATCAACATGTCTTTGAAATCGAGCGCGAACTGGGGTTGTTGGCCGGTGCGGAAATCAAGATCACCTTCACCTCGCAAATCGTGCCCATCGTGCGCGGCATCATGTCGACGCTCTATGGCCAGTTGAACGGCGATATCAACCGCAAGGAGTTGATTGAGCTGTATCGCGAATTTTACCGCGGGGACGGGTTTGTCCGCATCTTCGACCGGGATTCCGGCGTGGGCAGCGCGCATGTTCGCGGCACGAACTTCTGCAATCTGATCGTCGATCTCGACGAACGGACCCGTAAACTGCGGGTCGTCTCGCATATCGACAACCTGATGAAGGGACAGTCCGGTTCGGCCGTGCAGAACATGAATGTGTTGTTTGGATTGCCGGAAAACACCGGGTTGAACCGGTGCGGTCAATATCCCTAAATTTTTCATCCCGGGAGCTGCGCATGGCGACGAAACATGGTTTGGGCCGCGGATTAAAGGCGTTGATTCAAGACCAGACCCCGGTTTCGGCGCCCGTCGCGGGGCCGACCGTGGCGACCCCTGCGATTCCGGCTGCCGAACCACCGGGATCGTCTGTGATTCGCAAGGTGCCGGTTACCCAGATCAAGCCCAGTCCCTGGCAACCCCGGCGGTTTTTTGCGCCGGAAGCGCTGGACGATCTGGTCAGCTCGATCCGCGATCGGGGCGTATTGCAGCCCCTGCTGGTCCGTAAAATTCCCGGCGCCTTTGAGTTGATCGCCGGGGAACGCCGGTGGCGGGCCGCCCAGGTTGCGGAGTTGACCGAAGTGCCGGTCATCGTCATGGAGGCCAACGACAACCAGGCGCTGGAAATCGCCTTGGTCGAAAATCTTCAGCGGCAGGATTTAAACGTGATCGAGGAGGCCGAAGGGTACCAGGCCTTGATCGAAAAGTTCAACCTGACTCAGGACGATATTGCCCAACGGGTGGGCAAAGCCCGCGCCAGCGTCGCCAATACTCTGCGTTTGCTCAATCTGCCGATCACGGTCCGCCAATATCTGGCGGAAAACCGGTTGTCGACCGGGCATGCCAAGGCGTTGCTGGGGGTGGACATCGCGGAAGAACAGGTCCAACTGGCTGAACGAATTGTGCGCGAAGGCCGGTCGGTCCGGGACGCCGAAAAATGGGTGGCCGCGCTCAAGCGCAAACCGGGTAAGCCCCGGGACGTCCGGGTGACCCTGCCCGACGACCATGTTCGCCGGATTTCAGAACTCCTGCATCAGCATTTCGGCACGGGCATCCATCTGGAACCGTGCCGCACTTTGGGCAACGGCAAAAAGACCCGGGGCTCGA
>CAZCDO010000119.1:0-287 GCA_964497135.1 uncultured Verrucomicrobiota bacterium | reverse complement strand
ATCCGGATCGATTTATATTCCGATGACGATCTCGATCGGATCCTGCAGATCCTGGGGCTCCAGGAACAACCCTGAGATTACCCCGGTGTGTGCGACTCTCCCCACTAATTTTCGCAAGAGGGGCAGTTTTTTCCCTCCCCCCGGCGCGGGGGAGGGTAGGGTGAGGGGGCACTTTAGAAACCCGGATCTCGTTTCGGAGGATCCCCCTCACCCCGGTCCCTCCCCCACGCCGGGGTGAGGGAGGAGCGAAAAGCCGACTCCCATGAAAGAGCGATCAACGGTTTATT
>CAZCDO010000118.1:0-12542 GCA_964497135.1 uncultured Verrucomicrobiota bacterium | reverse complement strand
GTGTTTGTCTGCGGCCATTATGAGGGGGTGGATGAGCGGGTGCGGACGGGGTTGGTGACGGATGAACTTTCGATCGGCGACTATGTGTTGACGAACGGGGTTTTACCCGCCGCGGTGGTGATCGATGCGGTGGTGCGCCTGTTGCCGGGAGTACTCGGTGGTGAGGGCGCCACGTTGGAGGAATCGTTTAACCAGGGGTTGCTCGAGTATCCGCAGTACACCCGGCCGCGGGAGTATCGGGGGCTGGCGGTACCGGAGGTGCTGATATCGGGTAACCATGCGGAGATAGCGCGGTGGCGGGCCGAGGAAGCCCGTCGGCGGACTGCTGAGCGACGACCGGATTTATTGAAGCAAGAGAGGGAATCATGATCACAAAAGCGATCGAAAAAATCAACCGTGAGAACCTTCGTAAAAACGCCCTGCCGGAATTCCGGATTGGGGATACGGTCACCGTACAGGTGAAAATCAAGGAAGGCGAGAAGGAACGGATCCAGAGTTATACCGGTCTGGTGATTGCCCGTGATGGCGGCAGTTCCACCGAAACGTTTACCGTGCGCAAGAACTCGCATGGCGTCGGGGTGGAACGGGTGTTCCCGGTTCATTCTCCCCATGTGGCCGGGCTCAAGGTGGAGAGTTCCGGGCATGTTCGACGCGCCAAACTCTATTATCTCCGTGAACGGTCGGGTAAAACCGCCAAATTGCGCGAGAAAAACAAGGCGATGACGGCAGCCGTGTCCGCTCCGACTCCGGCTTAAAGCGGCACCCGGGTTGGTCCGGAGAACGACGGTGCTTTTTTTTGAACGTCAGGCATGGAGTGCCGTCTGCCGGCGGGTGGCTGGCGTGGACGAGGCGGGTCGCGGCCCCTTGGCGGGGCCGGTGGTCGCCGCCGCGGTGGTGTTCCCCTCCGAATTGATCCAGGCCGAAATATACGGCGATTTTTCCGGCCTGACGGATTCCAAGCAATTGACCCCCGCTCAGCGGGATTTTTTTTATCGACGGCTGACCGAGACCCCGGGGGTTGAAATCGGGGTGGGAGTCGGCGATGTCGAATTGATCGACCGCCTGAATATTCTGGGCGCAACTCATTATGTGATGGCCGAGGCATTGAACCGGCTTTCCGCCCTGCCGGACCTGGCCTTGATTGACGGACTACCGGTTCCCGGTCTTCCCTGTCGCTCGCAATCCATTGTGGGGGGGGATGCGCGAAGTTTGTCGATTGCAGCCGCGAGTGTCATCGCCAAAGTGACCCGGGACCGAATGATGGAAGAAATGGATCGGTGTTATCCGGGGTACGGCTTTGCCCGGCACAAGGGATATGGGACGCAGGACCACATGCGGGCCTTGTTCGATCTGGGGCCCTGTCCGATCCATCGGCGTTCCTTTCGCCCGGTACGGGAGGCGATGGGGGTCCGGGCTCGGATGGAGTGACCCATTCGAAGAAATTGATTCAGGGGGAAAAGGGGTGAAGCAGTGAAGTTCTTCAGTCAGCTATTGAACTGGGTGAAGTCGCGTCCGATCGAACCGGCTCATCTGGTGGCCGGTCGTTGGGGCGAAGAACAGGCGCGGCTTCATTTGGAGCGGCGGGGCTATACCTGCCTGGGGGAGCGGGTCCGGGTGGGGCGCCGGGATGAAATCGATCTCGTCATGCGCCAGGGTGAAACATTGGTTTTTGTGGAGGTTAAAACGCGTCAGCACGAGGAATACGGGCGGCCGATAGCGGCGGTGAATCGGGCCAAGCGGGCGGTTTTATCACGGGCGGCCATTCGGTATCTGAAAGTTCTGCGGTTTCCACGGCGATTGTTCCGGTTCGATGTGGTGGAGGTCATTGGAAGCCCTGATCGGGGCAAACCCCGGGAACTCCGCCACATCGAAAACGCATTTCAATTGGATTCGCGGTATCGGATTCCCGGATAGAAGGTCGGCCGGGGTTGGGTCAAAGTCGAATTAAATGAAGGCGGCTAATTTGTCCTTCAACGCGGCTTTGTTCATCGCTCCGACCATCTGGGCCTTGACGGTTCCCTGGACCATGATCAACATAGTGGGAATAGACCGGATTCCGAATTGCCCGGCGATTTTCTGATTTTCATCGACATCGACCTTGACGATCTTGAGTTTACCGGCAACTTCAGGGGCGAGTTCGTCGAGAATGGGGGCCAAGGCGCGGCAGGGACCGCACCATTCAGCCCAGAAGTCGACCAAAACCGGAATAGGGGAGTCGAGAACTTCGCTTTTCCAATTGGCGTCGGTGATGTGAACCAGAGTGGACATGAGAATCTCCTTACGGAATTACCAATCGTATTTTTGCAGGGTCAGGATGTAAACCACGATTCCTGAAACAATGACCGCAAAGGACGCAACGGCAGAAAACACAATATTGCCAACCAGGCGCAGGATTTTTTGTCGGGGAGTCAGCGGGGTTTTGACCTCTGATTCCATGGACGGGGGGCGCAGGTTGAGATCGCCTATCCCTCCCTCGAGCCCGGCGGCCGCATCTTTGACGATCCGGACGGGAGAACGACCGCCTCCGGACCGTTGGATGGTGGGTGCGGTTTGTCCGTCGGGGCGGCGGATTTTGATGGTTTTTCGCTGGGTGGGTTGCCCTTCGGATTCGGCAGGGGGAATAGCCGAGGGGGCGATTTCGATTTTGGCGGTTTGACTTTTGGTCAGCGTAGGCTGTTCCGTCAGAGGGACGAGGGGCGGTGTGCTTCCGCCCACCGATGGCATTTCCGGGGCGGTTTTACCCGGGCGCTTGATTCGGATGGTGGGCGACGGGCTGGACGTGGGAACCCCTTCCGCAATGGGAGCCGAAGGGGCCTCTTCGGGTGTCAGCGCGGCTTCCAGCGAGATGCGGGAGGTTTGTTTTTTTAATGAACTCCGCTCAGAGTCGGAGAGCGATGCGGATGGCCGATTGATCAAGAGATCGATCGGTTGCGAATGTTTGGGTGCCTGGGCCGAGGCCGGGCGCTTGATTTTGATGGTGCGCAGGGCGGTTTCGTCGGACGGAGCGCTTTCGAGAATTCCCGGGCGAGGGGTTCCGGCTTCGGGTTGGACCAGGGTAGCCGCCTCCAGGGAAATACGGGAGGTTTGCTTTTTGGATTTGGTGCCGGTTGACGAGGCTTCGACGGTAGACAAATCGATTCGGGTGGTCTGCTTTTTAGTGGTGGGTGGGCGGGACTCCTGAACGGTGGCGGAGTCGGAGCTCGGGGGATCGGTCGGAATTCCGACGGCCGGCCGGCGGAGAATCAGTTTGGGCGGGGCGCCCGCACTGGCATTTTTGATGTCATCGTTCATGGCTTCTCCCAAACTTAAAACAGCCAGATACTTTGTAGTTGAAAACGGGGGGGACCGCAAGACTAAAAGGGGCGATCAGACGGCCATGATTTCCTTTTCCTTGGAGGCGAGGAGTTCATCTATTTTTTGGGTGAACCGATCGGTCAATTTTTGAATTTCATCGAGGCCTTGATCGCGTTCATCCTCGGTGATTTTTGACTGTTTTTGACTGTTTTTGATGGTTTCATTGGTGTCGCGGCGGATGTTCCGGATGGCGATCCGGTTTTCCTCCGCCATTCGCTTTGAGACCTTGGCCAATTCTTTGCGCCGTTCTTCGCTGAGTTCGGGAATGGGGATCCGGATGACCCGCCCGTCGTTTTTGGGGGTGATTCCGAGATTGGCGGCGAGGATGGCTTTTTCAATGGCGGGCAGAGCGGTGGGATCGAAGGCGTTGATGACGAGCAGGCGAGCCTCGGGGGTGGCGATGCCGGCGATTTCTCGCAGGCGGGTGAGCGTGCCGTAATAGGGCACCATGACGTTTTCGACGAGATTGGGGCTGGCTTTACCGGTGCGCACTCCGGAGAACTCCTCCTGGAGGTGATGGATACACTTTTCCATTTTCTCTTCAGCATCCAACACGGCTTCTTCGTAAGAGTCCATATTTAACTCCTGTTTTATTCGTCGGCAACCCGGGTCCCGATGGGTTTCCCGGCCAGGGCCTGTTCAATATTTCCCGGTTTAAAGAAATCAAACACGATAATGGGGATGTGGTTTTCCATGCAAACGGAAAAGGCGGCGGCATCCATGACCTTGAGTTGTTTGTGCAGAGCCTCCAAATAGGAGAGCTTCAGATACCGCCGGGCGGTGGGATCTTTTTTGGGATCAGCGGTATAGACGCCATCGACCTTGGTGGCCTTGAGCAGGGCGTCGGCGTTGATTTCGCTGGCGCGGAGGGCGGCGGCGGTGTCGGTGCTGAAATAGGGATTTCCCGTGCCGCCGCCGAAGATGACGATCCGGCCTTTCTCGAGATGGCGAATGGCCCGGCGCCGAATGAACGGTTCGGCGACCTGCTTCATTTCGATGGCGGTCTGGACGCGGGTGTCAACCCCTTCTTTTTCCAACGCATCCTGGAGGGCCAGGGCATTGATGATGGTGGCCAGCATACCCATGTAGTCGCCCGTGTTGCGGTCGATTCCCCGGCTTTCTCCGGCGGCACCGCGAAAAATATTCCCGCCCCCGATGACGATTGCGATCTGAACCCCGGTCTTGCGAACCGATTTGAGGGTCAGGGCAAACCGGGAGATGACGTCCGGGTCGATGCTCAAGCCTTTGGCGGTGTTTTGCAACACTTCCCCGCTGAGTTTGAGAACCACCCGTCGATATTTGCTTTTAGTCGTCGGTGAACTCGGCATACGGCGAACTCCTCTTCTGACGGATTCACCCATTGTCAGGCGGTGGGGTTGAAGGGGTTTCCGATTCGTTTGGATCGGAGGAATCCCCGGTATCGATCCCGGCGTCGAATTGACGCAGATGATTGGTGGACGTCAAGGACCGTTCCCATTCGGTGTAGACCATTTTAGCCCGTTGCCGGGCCAGGGAGGTTACCACCTGTCGATAAATCGCCTGTTTGGCTTCGTCCAAAGCCGGAACCCGTTGATCGATGAAGGCGAGAATCAGCCCGTTGGTGCCGGACATCGGTTCGGTGATGTCTCCGGCCGACCGGGAGGTGATCTCGTTCAAGGTGGGCGTGTCGCTTAACGCTTCGGGCGCGTTGAAAGCGGAAAAGGGCCGGGTGGTGGAGACGCCGAAGGAATGATCGGCCGCGAGGCGATCGAAGGATTTGCCCGCTTTGAGGCCGGCCAAAAATTCCTTGCGCAGGGATTCAGTTTGTTTGCGCAAGGCGTCCTGTTGGAATTCCTTCAACGCCACAGGACGGACCGCGGATTCCACTTCCTCGAAGGCCGGAATCCGGGCTTCCTGTCGTCCGAGCAAATGGATGACATAGGCGGCATTCGATCCGCCGATGCCGTCGCTGTAAGCCTCGTCGGAATCGGGTTCCAGCTCGAAAGCGGACCGTTTGAAAGCCAGGCTGTCGGAAATGCCGCTAACCGGTTCGCGCAGGCTGAACCAGTCGGAGGTTTGGACGGGGACCTTCCACTGGGGAAGGGCGGCCAAGGTATCAAAGCCGGGGGCGTGGCCGTCGCGATCGGGGGTCAGGGCATAACTGAAATCCCGAGCCCGGGTCAGGACGGACTCCCGAGCGGCGGCTTCAGCCAGGCCCTGGCGGATTTCATCACGAACCTCATCGAGGGGGCGAAGATTTTCAATCGATTCCGACTGGTTGGTGACGGGATTGCCCGCGGAATCGGTCTCATTGGTGGATTCGATCCGGTAGGCTTTGCGGTTGTCATCGTAATATTGCTCGATATCCTCGTCGGTAATGGAATTGGTAAAGGCCTTGAAATCGGGGGTGTCGAAGGCGACATAACGGACTTTAACCCGGGGCGGGATTTCGAAGAAGTTGGTATTTTTTTCAAAAAAGGTCTGGATTTCAACGCGGTCCGGCTGGACGGATTCAGCGACCCAAGACTCGGGAAGGGTGATATATTTCAGCGTGAAGGTGTCGGCATAGGTTGCCATGGCCCGGTCCAATTCATACGGGGTGATCCAAGCGGCGGAGCCGATGGTGTTCTGGAGTTTCTGGAGGGTGACGTCATCCCGCACCATGCGCTCGTAGTCGGTTTTGGTTGCGCCGAACTGGGGGAGAATCGATTGGGCGAAAGCCTGGTACCGACCGGGTTGGAAGGCACCGGTTTCGCTGAGAAATTTATCGTCGCGCGTAATGGCCGCCAAGACTTCATCGTCGCTGGTTTCAATGGAGAGTGCCCGGGCTTGACGGAGGGCGGCGATGCGCTCCCAGGTCCGGCGTCGGACTTCTTTTTCGACCCGGTCGTTCAATTCGATTTTTTGACCGACCATGAAGCAGAGGGACAGATACGTATCGGCGCGAACTTGCCGGAATTCGGCTTCCGTGATGGGTTTCTCGTCAAGCAGGGCGACGGTGTCGGCACTGATTGTTTTTTTTCGATCACAGCCCGACTGCGCGGCGATATAATCCAAAATCGAGAGGGACCCCAAGTAGGCGACCATGGAAAGGCCGACCAAGCCGGCGATGATACCCCAGATCAGACGATTGCGGATGATTTTATTAAACTTAGAAATCAACATGGTTTCAGCCCTTTCGGCTGTGGCGGTTGTTCCATCCAAACGAATAACGGCATAAGACGTAATTATTAGCGATTAAAGGGGGGCTTCGTCAAGATTAAACCAAAAATGATTAAACCAAAAATGCGCGATTGAAGAGTTTGGGGTTGGCCCATAATCCCTGGCGCCGGCCATAGGTGGGATGCCCCAGGCACTGGCCGTCCGCCGTGCAAACTTGAAACATGCAATCGAGGCCCATCGCCTTGGGCGGGGGGGCATCCAGAGGTCGGAAATTGGCGAAGGGCAGGACGACCTGGAGGCGGACGCCACCGGCGGTTGGGATTCGGCGATAGGTCAGGTCGTAGGGCCGATCGGATTTGCTTTTGATCGTCTCATCGCCCAGAAAGAGGAAAAATTGTTCCACGCCATCCTCGTAGCCCGGGGCTCCCAGTTTGGGTGGCGGGCGCAGGTCGATATATAATTCCATGAGCGCGCCATTCAGATTGGGGGGACGCGCCAAACCCTCCAAGGGGGAACGGATATCGAATTCGATGTGGAGGCGGGTTCCATCGGAATGGAGCAGGATTTCATACCCGTTGGCCTTGAACGCCGCCTCGTTGCCGCTGAAGTCCGAGAGTTCGAGCACCGGGCGATGCCGCCGGGGGAGGTTGCGGGGAATGATCATGAAAGGTCGGAAAAAGGGGATGGTCACGGATCGGTTTTCAGCGCGCGCCTCAATCGTCCCCTCCAGGCATCCGATGCCGTCGGGGAGTTGGATTTGGAGGAGGCTGGAGGAGGATCCCTGGGGTGCGAGAACCCCAAAATCAACGGGAGGCTGGGCGAGGGTGGCGCCCTGTCGAAAATGGATTTGGATTTCGGGGTGGGCCGGTTCGGCGTCCAGATTTTTCAAGGTCAGGCGGGTTTGCAGGCGGTCGGCGGCGAGCGCGGAATGAGGGGTCAGGGTGGCGGCGAGGGGCCCGGATTGCGGGTCCAAGGTGGCCATGATTTTACGAAGCATGGCGGGGATGGGGATTTTTTGGGGGCATTTGGTGAGACAGGCGCCGCATTCGGCGCAATCCCCGGCTCGGTGAACGATCTGGCTGTAAGCCTTGAGGTCTTGTTCCGTGAGCCCGTAGACCAGATGTTCGTTGTAGACCCGGAAATTCTCGGGGATATCGACGCCGAAGGGACAGGGCAGGCAATAGCCGCAGGCGGTACAATAGACTCCGGCACTGGATTTGACCCGGTCGATTTCGCCTTGCAGGGCTCGAATTTCAGCTGTTGTGAAAGGCGGGCGGCTAGTGACCCGGACGTTATCCTCAAGCATAGCCGGGGTGCTCATGCCCGAGAGGGCGACATGAACTCCGGGGTGGGCCAGGACAAAACGCAAGGCCGCTTCGGGGGTGGATTGGGCGGCGTTAGCGGTCAGCCGCCGGATTCGGTCGCTATCGACTCCGAGCCGTCCGCCGCCGACCGGGCCCATGACGACGATGCCGGTCCCGGTTTCGCGGGCGCGATCCAGCCCTTTTTCGAGATCCCGGTAGAGGAGGTTGTATTGAAGCGTAATCACATCAAATACGCCGGTATCGATCAACTTGATCAAGCTGTCGCAGGAGTCATGGAAGGAACAGCAGATATGCCGGATCAAGCCCTGGTCCCTGGCTTTTTGCATCAACTTTAATTTTCCATCCGGTCCGTCCAGAAAACGGGTGAAAATATCCCAGGAAATGCCGTGAAAATGATAGAGATCGAGGTGGTCGGTTTGAAGAAAGGTCAGGGACTCGACCAGGCGGCTCCACCATTCGTCTGCGGGCGCTTCGTGGAATCCGTTTTTAGTGGAGAGAACGATGCGGTCCCGGGGGATCTTCGCAAACGCTTCGCCCAGCACCCGCTGGCTGTCGGCATTGCAGTAGCCGACGGCGGTGTCGAAGTAATTGACGCCCAGTTCGAGAGCGCGATGGAGCAGGGGAATGGCGAGAGCGCGATCGACCCGCCCATCGGGTCCCATGACAAAGCGCATACAACCGAAACCCAAACGGGAAACCCGTAAGCCTGTTTTTCCAAGAGCGATGTAATTCATGGGGGGGGATTGTGGGAAGACCGGAGCAAAAAATCAAGCCCGATATCAAGCGAATAAAGTCCCAAAAGGCCGAGATGGGCTGATTCGGCCGGGACGGTCAGGGCTACGCCGCGTGGATATTCGGGAAATCGGGCGGTTCGCCGCGAATTCGGTTTGCCACTCAATTCCGGTTCAATCGAAATCTCGACAGCGTTGGGAGGGGGCGGTATGATGCGACGCGTTTGGCAACAAGGAGCCTGTTTTGTACGAAAAAACCCTATCGCGAAGGTCCCTTCACCAAGGGCGGATTCTCGCTCTCGAAGAGTTGACGGTAGAACTCGATAATGGCCGGACCGCGCATCGTGAAATTGTGCATCACGGGGGAGCAACGGCCATCCTGGTTTGCCGGGCCGACGGAATATTCGTTCTGGTCCGCCAATTCCGCAAGGCGGTGGAACAAATTCTATTGGAAGTGGTTGCGGGCGGGTTGGAAAGCGGCGAGACGCCTGAAGAATGTGCCTGCCGCGAAGTGCGCGAAGAGACCGGATACCGGGTGACCCGGATCGAGTCGTTAGGCCGGATTTTTCTGAGTCCGGGGTATTGCGACGAGGCCCTGCATCTCTTTTATGCCACGACGGAGAATACGCCGGCCGATTCCGATCCGGACGAGGACGAAAAACTGGAAGTCGTCTTGCTGTGCGCCGACGAATTGGCTTTGGCGATGGCACCCGGCGGCGCGATCGAGGATGCGAAATCGTTGGCGCTCTGGTCCCGATTCCAGTCGCATCGGCCGGTACGGGGCAAGACTCGCGAGGAGAATGCGCCTTGATTCCCTTTGAACAGGAGTTGAATCCGGAACAATACGCGGCGGCCACAGCGGGTGAAGGGCCTTTGCTGGTGTTGGCGGCGGCGGGCACGGGTAAGACCCGGACCCTGGTCTACCGGGTTGCCTACCTGGTTGAAAAGGGGGTTGATCCCGGGCGAATCCTGTTGTTGACCTTTACGAATAAGGCGGCGCGGGAGATGCTGGACCGGGCGGTACACTTGGTGGGCACCCATGTGGGGGGAATGTGGGGGGGCACTTTTCATCACATGGCCAACCGGATTTTGCGCCAGAACGCGGCGGCGATCGGGTATTCTCCCAATTTTAACATTCTGGACCGGGAAGACACCCTGACGTTGATCCGGCAGTGTGTCAAGGAATGCAAATTCGAAAATCGGGATTTTCCCAAACCGGACGTGTTGGCGAGCCTGTTCAGCCTGGCCGCCAATACCGAGGGGTCCGTGCTGAAGGTGGCGGTGGATCATTTCAAGGGAGAGATCGATCCGGCGGACGTCGAACGGGTCGGCCAGATGTATCTGGCGCGCAAAGCCCGGCAGGGCGTGATGGATTTCGATGATTTACTGGTCTGGGGTTTGAAGCTCTTTCGCGATCACCCCGATATTTTGGACCGGTACCGGATGCGGTTTCAATATACTCTGGTAGATGAGTATCAAGATACCAATGCCATCCAATCGGAATGGGTGGACCGGATTGCCGCCGGGACGCGGAATCTGCTGGTGGTGGGCGACGATTTTCAGAGCATTTACTCCTGGCGGGGCGCCGATTTTCGTAACATTCTGTCTTTCCCCCAGCGGTATCCGGGTTGTCAGATTTTCAAGTTGGAAACGAATTACCGGAGCGTACCGGAAGTCTTGACGGTGGCCAATGCCTGTATCGCCGGCAATCCGGAGCAATTCCAGAAAACCCTGAAGAGCACCCGTCCGCCCTATCATCGGCCGGTATTGGTCCGGCTGTCCGACGGCTCGGCGCAGGCGGCCTATGTGGCGGAGCAAATCCAGGAATTTCGACGGGCGGGATACAAGGCGGCGGATATCGCCGTGCTCTATCGCGCCCACTTTCACGCGATGGAGCTTCAACTGGCGCTGACCCGCGGCAAGTTGCCGTATGTCATCACCTCCGGGGTGCGTTTTTTTGAACAAGCTCATGTAAAGGATGTTTGCGCGCTATTGCGCCCGATTCAGCATCCCGGAGACGAACTGGCTTTTCAGCGAATTCTGCAACTTCTGCCCAAAGTCGGGGAGCGGACGTCGGCCAAAATTTGGGGGCTCCTGCGGCATCGGTTTCAACCGCAGTCGCAGGAAGATGGCACGACGGTGGAAAAGGCGCTTCCTCCCGGCGCCCGTGAAATTTGGAAAAAATTGCGGGCCCTTTGGTCTTCCTTCCGGCAGGATGAGCAGGGGCACAACGCCGGGGAATTACTGCAGCAGTGGATTGAACAGTATTACCGGCATTACGCAATGAACACGTTTGACAATTTTGAACGGCGCCTGGAGGATCTGGAGGAGTTGGTCGGGTTTACCAGCCGGTACGCCACCCTGGACCAGTTGTTAAGCGAAATTGCACTGATGTCGAACCTGGACAGCGATGCGGCGGCGGGGGCCTCGGTTCCGCCGGTGGGCGTGCGGTTGAGTACGATCCATCAGGCGAAAGGGTTGGAGTGGCCGGTGGTGTTTTTGCTGTGGGTGAACGAGGGGATGTTTCCCTCGGCGCGCGTGGTGGCCGATTCGCCGGAGGCGGAGGCCGAGGAACGGCGCCTGTTTTATGTGGCGGTGACCCGGGCCAAGGATGAACTGGTTTTTTGCGCCCCAGAAGTCCGGCGGATGGCCGATGGCGGGATGATGCATACTGTTCCATCGCGATTCATTCGCGAGATTCCCAAGAACTTACTGACCGAAAAGCGGGTCAACATACCGTTTTCGAAATGGTCGTAGCTCCATAATAACAACTGGCTGACCCCGGGCAGAATCATCTGGGCCGCGATCACGGCGAGCACCAGTCCGGTGATTTTGCTGAGTATGTTGAAATCAGCTTGTCTCAGGGTGTCTTATTGTGTTTTTTTTGGGGTTTATAATAGAGCAATAGCCCTTTTTTTTGAATTTATTGTCAAGTATGAGAAAATGCTGATTAAAAGTAAATTTAATCACTATAGAATCCATGTGTATAAGGGGGATATTTCGATGTTCTTCCTTAAGATACATTAAGAATACCCAATTGAGCAGGGACATGGAATAAATAATGCTATCAGGATAAAACAGCTTAAACTTGATAATGGGGACTCAATGCAAACATTAACGCGTCGCGACTTTTTGAGATATTGCGGGTTTTCGGCCGCCGCGATGGCTTTAACCTCGTCCAAATTGGGGTTACTCAGTGAGGCGTTGGCAAATCCGGCGGCGCCCTCAGTGATTTGGCTTCACGGCAGTTCATGTACCGGGGATTCTGTTTCCTTTCTTAACCGGATATCCGATGCTTTCCCAACGACCGTGGCGGATGTGTTGACCGGTGCGGTGAATCTGGTATTTCACACCACGTTAATGACGCCGGCGGGTGACGCTGCCGTTTCAGAATTGAAGCGGGTTTACGAAAAAGGGAATTATGTGCTGGTCTTGGAAGGGGGCGTACCTACCGCCTTTCATGGTGGACCGTGTGTAGTATACAGTCTGAATGGGCAGGAGACCACCTACATGCAGGCGGTTCAAGAGATGTCGGCGCGGGCCTTGGCGATTGTCTGTGCGGGAACGTGTGCCTCGTTTGGCGGAATTCCTGCATCAGGCAGTAATCCCACCGGTGTCAAAAGTGTCCACGAGTTGACTGGCCGACAGACCATCAACATATCGGGATGCCCGGCCAACCCGGATTGGGTCGCTTGGGCCATTGTGCAATTGCTGACTGGCACTCCCGTCAATCTCGATGCGGATGGACGTCCCACGGCGCTTTATTCGACGCGCCTTTCGGGTGCGGCGGATCCGGCGTTTATTCATGACAAATGTCCCCGCAACAACCTGGTGAATCCGGGAGCGCCGGCGGAGGCGACCAGTTTCACCAATTGCGACGGTCGCTGCACCATCCAACTGGGATGCCGCGGTCCGCACACCAAATCACGATGCGACGGCGCATGGAACATCAAAGCCACGGATCCCAATAATCCGCCCAACCAGCGTTGGC
>CAZCDO010000117.1:0-12597 GCA_964497135.1 uncultured Verrucomicrobiota bacterium | reverse complement strand
GCCTCCGGCCGGATTTCGAGAATGTCGGCCAGACCGGCCGGCTCAAACCGGAACGCGCTTCCCCGCCCTTCGTAAAAACCGTGATCGGCGATCAGGTGGATATTCAGATCCGTGAAGGTGACCTCCGCTTTCAGGGCCAGATTCCGGACGGTAATGTTGGTTTTGGCAAGTAAACCGGGATGTCCGAACGGGCAGGGAAGTCTGCCGCGGACCGAATCCACCCGAACCTCGAAATGCGGCGGAACCGATATAAAATCGCCCAAACCCCGCAGGCCCGCGTCGCGCAGGGCCGTCATCCGAGCCGCAATTCGCCGGTGCGTCAGGTCGAGCGCTTTCACAGCGGCATCGTCGGCCGCCAGCAGATCGGCCAGATCGCGTGAATCGGCCCCGAGAAACCCGTCCCGGGTGATTTGTCCGGGCCTCATGGCGCGTTGAACGGCTTGCATTTCGGGCGTCTGTTTCATGGTTCCCCCTCAGGCGAACTTGTCGTAGAAAATCCGGGAATCCGGAATGCCTTTGCTTTTCAAAAGGGCGACGCAGGCATCAATCATACCGGGACTGCCGCACAGATAGGCTTCGGTCTCTCCGGCGTCCGGGAGATGGCGGGCAACAACCTCCGTGATCAACCCGCGTTCGCCGGTCCAGGACGACCCCGGTTCGGGGCGGGACAGCGCGGGGATGAAGCGAAAATCCGGCAGTTGCTTTTCGAACGCGCGCATCTCGTCCACGAGGAACAAATCTTTTTCGGTTCGGGCTCCGAAAAAATACCGCACCGGCCGGGGGCATTTTTGGGCCAGCAGGTCAAGGAGGATGGATTTCACCGGAGCCATGCCGGACCCCCCCGCCACAAAGATGATCGGCCCCGCCGAATCCCGGAGGTAAAAATCGCCGTACGGTCCATTGATCGTGAGCCGGTCACCGACCTTGAGCACCCGGTGTACATAGGTGGTACAGATGCCGTTCGGCACGAGGCGGATTTCCATTTCCACCATGCCCGCATCGGCGGGGCTCGACGAGATCGAATAAGCCCGGTACACGGGCTCATCCGTCAGGTCGTATTCCGGAACCTCGACTTGAACGAATTGGCCGGCCTTGAACTCGATGGCCGGCGGATCGAGCAGGCGGAGGGTAACCTCCTTGATGTCATACGTCAGGTCGCGGAGCGACACAACTTCTGTGGCGAATTGGCGGACACTGAATAATTCCTCGGGAATCCGAATGCGCAGGTTGCGGCGCACCTTGACCTGACACGACAACCGGATGCCGTTCGCCCGGTCCTCCGGGGTCAGCCAGGGCAGTTCGGTGGATAAAATATCGCCGCCTCCCTCGAGCACCCGGACCTTGCACAACCCGCACGAACCGCGTCCGCCGCAGGCGGAAGGGATGAACACCTGCTGATCCTTGAGTACGGCGAGCAGGGGTTTGCCACCAGGTACCGTGAGCGTGCGCCGGTCGTTGACGACAATCTGCACTTCACCGTAATCACCGAGGGTGGCCTCGATGAGCACGAGGATCAGGGCGAGGACGGTCGTGATCCCGCAGGCAACTCCGACACCGATTAAAAAATCCATGACCATGGGGTGCGTATCCGTTTTAACTCGTCGGAAGCATGCCGGAAAAGCCCATGAAGGCGAGAGCCATCAGGCCGGCCACAATCAGCGCAATTCCCGGACCTTCGAGGCCGCGGGGCAGTCGGGACCCGTTGGTCCGCTCCTGGCGGATGCCCGCCATGGCGAGGATGGCCAGCGCCCAACCCGCTCCGCTTCCCACCCCGTAGGCGATCGACGCCGCCAGGCTATAGTTCCGGATAATCATAAACAAACTGGCTCCCAGAATGGCGCAATTGACCGCAATCAGCGGCAGGAAGATACCCAGCGCGGCGTACAGGGATTCCGAGACCCGGTCAATGACCATTTCGACGACCTGGGTAAAGGCGGCAATGACCACAATAAACACGATGAATCGCAGGTAATCGAGCTCCAGGG
The DNA here is from genome assembly GCA_964497135.1 of uncultured Verrucomicrobiota bacterium. Taxonomy (GTDB): domain Bacteria; phylum Verrucomicrobiota; class Kiritimatiellia; order CAIKKV01; family CAIJXV01; genus CAIJXV01. The sequence continues at coordinate 10,612 of CAZCDO010000117.1, read as the reverse complement.
GAATCAGAACGTAGTGGTTTACCAGCCAGTTCAACGGCGTGGTAACCCCCATGACAAAAATCACGGCCACCCCCAACCCCAGGGAGGTTTTCACCTCGCGGGAAACGGCCAGAAAGGAGCACATGCCCAGATAATTGGTCAACAGAATATTGCTGGTGAAGACGGCTGAAAAAAAGACCGTCAGCCAGCCGGCGGATTCGTTCATGGTTTGTTCGTCTCCTTTCCGCAGTCGCAGGACAGCGAGGAAACCTGACTCCGGATCAACCAGACCAGAATCGCCAGAATGAAAAACGCGCCCGGCGCCATGACCATGATGGACCAATTCACCCAGCCGTCACCCAGGATCCGGCAGCCCCATACCGTTCCGGCCCCCAGGAGTTCGCGGATCACGGAAATCGACAGGAGCACGTAGGAATAGCCCACGCCGGCCGAGACGCCATCCACCAGGGACAGGAGCGGGGGATGGGTCAACGCGAACGCCTCGGCCCGGCCCATCACAATGCAATTCGTGATGATCAACCCCACATACGGACCGAGCTGTCGTGAAATATCCGGATAAAAGGCCTTCAACACAATGTCCACAACGATCACGAAGGCGGCGATGATCAGCACCTCAACCATCATGCGGATTCGGACCGGAATCCGTTTCCGAATCGCAGAAATCGTCAGGTTCGACAAGGCGAGGGTAAAGATCAGCCCCAAACACATGACCATCGTATTCCGCACATCGTTGGTTACGGCCAGAGTCGAACAAATGCCGAGAATCTGAACGAACACGGGATTGTTCGCCCCCAGGTTGTTGAGAAACACTTTGGATGTTTTGCCACGGGGGGTCATGTCGGAATCACCGCCTTTCGCTTTGCGCCGGGCGCGCCGCCCGCGCGACACACCGGTTGAGGATGTCCCGGACCGCCGTGGAGGTGATCGTGGCCCCGGTGATGGCATCCATCGCGTCTTCTTTCTCCCCGGTCCCGCCGGATGCCAGGGAAAAGGGTCCGAGTTTGCCCCGGAACTGGGCTCTGAACCCCGCCTCTGAAATTCGCGCCCCCAGCCCCGGCGTTTCAGTCTGGTCAACAACCTCGACGCCGGTCACCCCCCCCCCCCCCCCGTCGAATCCCACGGCCATCACGATGGGACCCCAAAGTCCCGTGCCGGTTTCGAGAAACACCCGGGCGGGGGCGCCGGTTCCGGCCGCTTCGCTGACCCTATAGGCGCCGGTCACGCCCTCGGTATCCTCCTGAATCCGCTGGTTGAACAGGGCGATAATTTCGGCGGGGGTCGCGGGCAGGGGGATGGCGGCCGCCTTGAGAAGAGCGGATTTCAGATGCAGGGATTCGTTGATCTGAATGCGCGAGCGGGTGAGCAGGTGGGCGGCGGACACCGCGGATATCACCACCCAGGTCACCGCAAACATGAACGCAACGGTCGTCACCCGCTCCCGGGTCTGGGCGGTGAGGTTCATGGCGCCACCTTTCCCGCCCGGAGTTGTTTCAGCCCGTAGTCCATGATCGGCGCCATCATATTGGCCAGCAGAATGGCGAACATGGTACCGGCGGGCCAGACCGAATAGACGGAAATCAGCGAGGACATCACGCCGATGAACGCACCGTAAATCCATCGACCCGAATCGAGCCGGGATGCGGAAACCGGTTCGGTGGCGTAAAAGAAGATGCCGATCAGAAAACTTCCCGCCAGCACCGCGTGCAGGGGCTCGACCGCCTTGGGAACACCGGCCTGCCAAAGGATGAACTGCGTCAGGAGATATCCGCCAATCCCCGCCACGACGATCCGGAAATTGGCGGCTTTCCGCCAGACGATGTAGAGACCGCCCAGAATCGCCAGCACGGCGCTGGTGCCGCCGATCGTCCCCGCCGAGGAGCCGATGAACAAATCCCACAGACTGAACTCCGCGCCGGTTTTCAACAACATTCCCGGCGTGGCTCCGGTGATCGCGTCCGGCGCGTAATGCGCAAATCCCCCGAGTCCGCCCCGGAAGGGCTCACTCCACCGGGCGGTCATCGGCCCGCCGAAACTGATATAGAGGAACGCCCGTCCGACCAGGGCCGGGTTGAAAACATTCCGGCCAAATCCCCCGAACGCCATCTTCCCGAACGCGATGGCGAAACCGCTTCCGAGGGCCACCATCCACAGGGGCAAGAGCGGGGGCAGGGAAAAAACGAACAACGTACAGGATACGAACACAGCGGACGTCACCGGCTGTTTCCATGCGCGAACAAAGAGTAACTCGGTCGCAAACCCGACGGCATTCGCGACGACGAGCAACAACAAAACGCGCCAACCAAAGAAATAGAGGGCCGCGAGTCCGATGGGAACCAGGCCGACCAGAACGTGGGTCATCGGCGCCTGCCAGCGAATCCCGGGCGGCGGCGTTGACAACCATTCGCTTTTCAGGCGGTTGAAATACACGCCCGTCAGAATCTGGCGAAGAAACGCTTGCATGGCGAAGAAAATGCCAAAACGGAGTCTCAAATACAAGCGCGATGTCGCCCGTCACTCCGGTTGGGCGCCCGGTGGCCGCCCGCTTTAAACATTAGATTTGCTTCTACCACCCAATCCTGATACAAGCGCGGACCATTGTTCATTATTTTCCCAGGAGAATTCACCATGCGCGGATTTTGGGCGGCCTCAGTGATCGTCGGTTTGATGGTGTCGGGTTCAGGGTTAACCGCTCAAACCCCGTCCTCCGCAACGGTCCCCGCCCCCCGGGACCCCTACCTGGGGGCACTGGTGGTCGATGCCCGGAATGGCCGGGTGCTTTGGGAAGACAAACCCGATACGCCTTGTCACCCGGCCAGTGTCATCAAACTCATGAATCTCCTCATCCTTCTCGAAAAAGTCGGACAGGGCTCTTTGAAAATGGATGAACCCATCCGGGTCACGGCCGAGGCCGCCAAAATCGGCGGGTCGCAGGTCTATCTGAAGGAGGGGGAAACCTTTAGCGTGGAAGAGTTGACCTATGCGATGATGATCCAGTCCGCCAATGATGCGGCGGCAACCCTGGCCATCCATATCGGGGGATCCAAAGAGGGATTCATCGACCTGATGAATCGCAAAGCGGCTGAAATCGGCATGACGTCCACCCGGTTTGCCTCAGTTCATGGCCTGCCGCCGGGTCCCGGCCAGGAATCCGACATCACCACCCCGCGCGATTTGGCTCTCCTCGCCCGCACCCTCTTGAAACAACCTGAGGCCCTCAAGTTTACCTCCATCATGGAACGGGGCTTCCGCGGCGGGGAATTCATCATGCGCAACCACAACCCCCTCCTGACCCAGTATCCGGGGTGCGATGGATTAAAAACCGGATATACGCGCTCCGGCGGGTACGGCATCGTCGCCACCGCCGAACGCAAAGGGGTTCGGGTCATTGCGGTAGTCATGGGGAGCAAAGATCGCCTCGTCCGGAATCAGCAGGCCGGAACCCTGCTCTCCAAAGGTTTCCTGTTGGCCCCCCCAGCCCCACCCCCCCCCCCCCCCCACCGGTTCTCCCGGAAGCCCCCCCGGCGCCCCCGGCTCCCGCACCTGAACCGGCGGGATCTGGTGCCTGGATTTGGGGGGTCCTCATCGGCGTGGGCGTAATCGCGGGGATCGGTCTGGGCTATGTCTTCGCCTCACGGCGTCGTTGAGGGGGAAGTGCCCGATGTTTCCGTGCGCATCGGCGTCGTCGAGTCGGGCATTCCACAGATATCGATCAAATCATTGATCAGGCCGTCCATCCGATCACTGCTCCGCGCCGCCAGTGAAAGCAAGGCGCCTTGCTGATCCGTGATGGTCCCCGCCCGGCACTGGCGAATCATCTCTAGCGTACTGGAAATCACCGTCAGGGGCTGGCAGAATTCCTGCGCGATTTCAGCAATGACTTCCAACCGGCGTTGGCGGGCCCGCATCCGCCGCCGGGCCAATGCATCGGTCTTCGCCTGCTCGGCCTCCGCCCGTTCCTCCTCGGTCTCCGATAACGTCTGGATCTTTTTTTCAACCCGCGTCACCAACGCCTCCATCTCTTCGTCCAGGGATTTCATCACCTCCTGGATCTGGCCGAGGGAGGCATCCTGCCCCGGTTCTTCCAACGACGTCAGCCGCTCATTCAGACGGGTCAACAAACCCCGGAACACTCCCGCATCGAGTTTTTCAAGCATGGCCAAACGCGGCTTGTCCCCGTTCGCCGGGGGACGGCCGCGAGCCACCAGCTCGGTCCATTCCTCAATCGTCATTCCCGACTCGCTCAGGCGTTCCTGCAATTCCGCCAACGCTTCGGGGGTCTCGGCCGACCGTACCAGTTTGAGCATCCGCTTTTCACTCTTGTCAATCGCCGCCCGCTTTTTCATATATTCGGCGGTCAGCGCATCGACCTGCAGATTGTCGGTCATGACTTCCAGGGCCGTGCCGATGGCCTCGTCCAGGGGTTTCGCCGAATCGCCGCCGCTCATCAGCAACCGGATCTGGTCGCCCAGTTCCGAAAGGATTTTGGCCAGGGCCTTCTTGCCTGTCGCCGATTTCGCCGAGGAATCCTGTTGCAACGCGTGGCACAGGGTTTTTAGACAGGTTACGATCCGATCGTTGAGATCTTCGGGTAAGGTCGGGTCCTCACCGGCCGGACTTTGGGCCACCTGCAGGACGAGCCCCGCCAGATGCGGGATATCTTCGGCTGCCGCCTTCAATCCTTCTTCGGGCACGACCGCGGGTGAACGCCCATCCTTCAGGGCGGCTTCCAAAAAGGCCGTAACGGCCAGATCCCTTGGGCCGTCCGGCTGATCGCTGACGCGATCCTTGGAAACCACCGCCTCATCCTCAGCCACGGCCTTGAATGTCACCTGCTTGGCCCGGACATGTGTAATGGCCTTTCGTTCCAACAGTTGGGCCAATCCCCCTTGAGCCATTATTTTTTCCGCTTTCCCGCTCAGGATCTCCACAAAATTGGCGAATTCCTCGAGCGTTAACCCATGCATCAGGGAAAACCCGTTTACGCCCAGACGGGTTAATTGATTGATTAATACCTGCTGGCCCGGCCCCTTGGATTCGATTTCCAGCGAGTCGACCAGGAGATGATCTTCGACCAGGGTAAACAGGATCTCCGGCGCCGCGTCCAACTGTTTGTGTACACCCGCCAGACAGGTCTTAAAAGCTTTGAGGGTCACCTGATGGGTCGCCCCGTAAAGCGACGCATTGCTGAATATCAAACCCATTTCCCGAATGATCAAGGACGCGTAGTCGCCGTCCGGAACGGCTGAATCCTGTGATGACGTGCTCATGGCGACTCCTCATTCAGCGGACACAAAAACTCACAATCCTTCAAAAACCAACGTCGGACAGCGCTCATCCCCCGCCGGCAGGCTCTCCCACTGGCGACGGGGCGTAATGCCGGTCAATAGCAGGGCGGAGCGATGTCCCATCCGATTGGCGCCCGTGACATCGGATCGCAGGGAATCCCCCACCCCCCAAAGCGCCGCAGCCGGAGTATTCGCCGCAATCACCCCCCGCCCCACCAGATGATTGAACGCCCGCCGGTAAATCGCCGGGTTGGGCTTGCCCAGAAACAGCGGATCCAGTTCCACCCCGTATTCAGCCAGCACCAGCTTGATGAAACGAGCCTTGCCGCCCGCTCCAATCCGGATTTCCCCGCGCTTCCCCGGCCAATACATGTCCGGGTTCGGTACAATCAAAAAACGGTCCGGATTGCGGATGAAATAATTGATCACGGCGTTGAACGCCGGTTCCCAATCGTAATTTTGTTCGCCGACAATCACCCCGGCGCACTCGGCCAATTCGGCGATCTTGCGCACCGGCTCCAATCCGGCCCGCGCCGCGTAACACGGCGCCCCCAAATCCCCCATCACAAACACCTTGCGCCCCGCCAGTCCCTGCTCGCGGGTGTAGTCGACAATCGCATCGGAACAGGAGACGATGTCGGCGGGTTCCACCCGTAAACCCACCTGGACCAGACTGTGGGCTTTTTCTTCCGGGGAATGGTTTCCGTCATTCGTCAACAACACGAACGGGATGCCCGCGGATCGCATCCAATCCAGCGTCTCGGCCGCCCGGGGAAGGGCCACCCCGCCCCGCTCCAACGTCCCATCCACATCGAGGTAAACACCGGCCAACCGGTCGCCCGCCCCTTGCATCCAATCCAGAAAACTGGAACAGACCTCAGCCATGGGCCGGCACCTCGCGAATCACCGGATTGACCAGACTCCCGATCTTTTCGATCGTCACCTGAACCCGATCGCCCTCTTTCAGCCAGAGCGGCGGCGTCCGGGCCATCCCCACCCCTTCCGGCGTTCCGGTCAGAATCACCGTTCCCGGCAGGAGGGTCGTACTGCCGCTTAAAAATTCGATCAGGGTCGGCACATCGAAAATCATGTCGGCCGTCGTGCTGTCCTGGACGGTCTTGCCATTGAGCTCGGTCCGCAGGCGCAGGGCGTTGGGATTGGGAATTTCGTCCGGCGTGACCAGGCAGGGACCCAACGGACAAAACGTATCGAACGATTTACTCCGACTCCACTGGCCGCCCCCTTTGCGCTTCTGCCAGTCGCGCGTGCTGACATCGTTGGCGCACGTGTAGCCGAGCACGTAATCGAGCGCCCGGTCCCGCTGCACATTCTTGCAGGTCCGTCCGATGACCACCGCCAGTTCCCCTTCGTAATCCACCTCGTCGCTGGGCAAATAGACCGGGATTTCGATGGGATCGCCCGGGTGCTGAAGCGCCGGCAGGTTCTTCATGAAAACGATGGGGTATTCCGGAATCGGGGCGCCCGTTTCCGCCGCATGTCGCCGGTAATTCAACCCGATGCAGATAATCATCCGCGCCTCCACCGGGGCCAGGCGCTTGACGATCAAAATGCGCCGGCCGGGTTGGGCCGCCGGATTTCCGGGCTCGCCTCGCAAGGCGCGGATCGACCCATCGTCCATCTCCACGCCCCAAACTATTTTTTCTTCGAGGGTTAAAACCCGAACCATGCGCATAATGACCTCCTACGCGGAAATTGAAAAGGTAAAGGGTAATCGCCCTCCCGTCAAGACCGGGACCGGGGGAAGTCCTCAATGTATACAGCATCCTAAGAATCGGCATCGCCCGACAGGTAGGCGCTTTCGCCCCTCTCTCCTCACTTTTTATTGACGGATCAGACCCACCATGAAAAACTTCCGATATGACCCGCATTCAAAAAGCCCTGTTCATCCGCCAGGAACTCGACCGCCTCTTCCCCGACGCCCGGGTCCCCCTCTCCCATCGGGATCCCTTCACCCTGTTGGTCGCCGTCATCCTATCCGCCCAGTGTACCGACGTCAATGTCAACAAGGTCACGCCCGCCCTGTTTCGTGTGGCGGACACTCCGGAAAAGATGGCCGCTCTCCCCCGGGCCCGAATCGAATCCCTGATTCACACCTGCGGCTTGGCCCCCACCAAATCGGCCCATTTGAAAGCCTTATCCAAAATCCTCTGCGAACAGCATGCCGGCCGGGTTCCCGAGACCTTCGCAGCGCTCGAAGCTTTGCCCGGCGTCGGTCACAAAACCGCATCGGTCCTGATGGCGCAGGCCTTCGGAAAACCGGCTTTCCCGGTCGATACGCACATTCACCGTCTGGCGTGGCGCTGGGGCTTGTCCGATGGCTCCACCGTCGAAAAAACCGAGGCGAATCTCAAGCGCCTGTTTCCGGAATCCGACTGGCACCGACTCCATTTGCAAATCATCTTCTATGGACGCCAATATTGCCCGGCCCGGGGCCACCACCGGGAACACTGCCCCATCTGTCAGACGGTCGGAATCAAAAGCAGGTAACGTCGCCATTTCAATCCTACCGGCACGGATCCCACGGATATATAAGGTAGGGCGTCCCTCGTCTACCCTGAACGAAGTTGAAGGGCCGAGGGCGCCGTCCCCACCTTCATTCCGCGCCCGCTCGCCCGGCCGTCTCGGCGAGACGGCCCTACCTCGGAGCACAAATGCCTATCCCATTCCCCCAAATGTGGGAGGCGCGCTCCGTCGCGCCGATCCGGTCCCTGCCCTTGGAATCATCGGCGCGATGGAACGCGCCTCCCACCCTCAAGCTGAAGGGGATCAATTTTCGCTGGGTCCCTTGGCGGGGTGGCCGAATTTCCACTGGGTCCCCTCCCACGGAGGGGTGGCCGCAGGCCGGGGTGGGTCTTCCCTGGCAGAGTTGGGTACAGATAACCTGACCCCAATTACCCTCACGATAGAGATTTCACCGAGCCGGATACTTCCGCCAAAGACGGACAGCCTGACATTCTCCCAGTTGATATATTGAGTGGCAGGGAGATTCTTTTCGCCTGTGCAAAATAGGAATGAATTCGCAAATCCGCTCATAGAGCGGGGCTACATCGCAAGGGCATGCTATAAATCGGAAATGTACCAAAACTTCCATGCGCCCTGTCGCGATGTTGCCCGTATGTCAGGCATTCTTGCCTGACACTCCCCCTTCTCTTCTGAGTCAGGCAGAAATGCCCGACATACACGGCACTGTCAAGATGGCGGGCGGGGTCCCTCTCGCCCGCAATTGAAAACAACGCAGCAGAGGGACCTGCGGCGGCACCACCCCTAAAATCAATTTATCAACAGGGCGATATCTTCCCCGGAAAGGAATATTTTGACAATCCTCCAATCGATCTAGTAAACGTAACACTGAAAGGAGGTCGGAAAATGAGCTACATAGCAGAATTAATCATCGGCCTCATATTCACGATCTTCGTGTGGCTTATTTTATTTCCCATTGCTCTCCTACTGGCCACACCCGTCATCCTGATCATATCGCTCTTCAGTCAGCACGACCGCTATGCCGTGCGCGTTCGCCGCGGATACCGCCAGGTATTCGAATTCTGGCTAGACTACGGTCTCTGGTGCATGCCATAAGGCAATCCATATCATGACCAATCGTCTGGGTTGCCGTTCGCTCCTCCCTCCCCCCGGCGAGGGGGAGGGTTTGGGGTGAGGGGATTCCATAATGCATAATTTAAGAGATCATTCTTGATAAGTGTGGGTAATCCAACGCGGGCAGACTTGGCACGCCGCGTTCAAAAGGTGAGTGCGCCCTCTCATTCCCTGATTTTCTCACGCAAAGCCGCCGAGGTCGCCAAGGTCTGATAGCCGCGCGACGAGCCCGCCGCCAGACCGGCGGGTGCCTCGCGCGGCTGCTGCTCTTGAAAAAGCCTGTAAAACTGGAACCGGCCGCGCGGTGCACGATCACGTCCCGTGAGCGCTCACCGCACGGCCATGCTCCTTCCCCCCACTCAACTCAGCGCCCTCCGCGGCTTTGCGTGAAAATAATTCGATCTGAATGGCATTGGGCAATTCGTTTCAGTCAGGCAGAAGAGCCGGAGCGATCCTGTGACCTCCTGCTCCATCCCTAACCCAGCGCAGGCAGACCTGGCACGCGGCGTGCAAAGGCAGCCCACATCTTCGGTTTCCTGGCTGTCAACTCAGCGCCTCGGCGCCTCATCTGTGCCATCCGTACCATCCATGGTTACTATTTCCGGATAATTCTGAATAAGTGTGGTTGATTGGCCCATGGCTGGCCGGCAGGGGAGTTTCTCGCAGAGTACCGCAAGGTTCGGATTCGTGTTCGTCCTGCTTCGTCCCGCAAAGCGGGACTTCGCAGGACAGGCAACGTGAAGAACGGCCTGCCCTTCGTAGCCATTCAGGCGAAGTTGGGCCGTGCCATTCCACTCAAAGCTGTGGAATGACCCGTCCGGCTTTCTTTCAAGAGAAAAGGTCTTCTTCTCCACTTGGCTTCATGAGAACACGGGACGGGTGATTCCGCCGCCGCGGCGGGATCGCACGGCCCTGCTTTTACTCGTGTCTTAACTCTATCTGAACCTTGTGCCACTCTGCGAGAAACGCTCCACTCCCTGGGAACAGAGGGGTCAGTCCTTCGAATAACGAATAAGCTCGATGGCCGACGGATGGACAAATGGGCTTGGCCTTATGGCAAGACCATTCCGGGCCAAATCGGAATCGCATACCCGTTGAATCGATCCGGATTGGAGTGAGAGCATCCGGGCGATAGAAGGTGTGAAAGAATGATGTAACACCGTTCTACGAACGGGTTCCTGCGTTTAATTATGGGGGAGTCAGGCGCTCATTGAGCGCGGCTACATCCAATTAAATTTCTTCTCAACTTCATACGCCCAGCTGTACTGGAGAAAAGTCGATCCCCGAGACGGCCGCATGACGGAATCCATCCTGTGCTCTCTGTACCCTCCCCCATATATACGCGGGGTGGATTGGAACACGGCAGTTCGAAGAGTTTTGACAGGATAACAGGTTGACCAGAAAGGATTTCTAGCAAACGTCGCTTTCACCTATTTATCAACCGGATGGCACCCACTTGTCCGGTTCGCCTCATCCATCGCGATTTGCGCCGCCAGTCCGTCTTCGCCCCGGGCGAAACCAAACGGACCTCCGGGGAATTAGGGTCAGCACTTGACAATTGACAAACTGCTTGCGTACGTTTTGTGAATTGGCATAGGACCTTGGGAAAAAAACAATTGACGTATAACGCCATGCGTTATACCCTGAATCCATGATTGAAAGTTTCAGGTGTAGGGAAACGGAGTCGATCTTTCATCGCGAGTATTCGCGAA
>CAZCDO010000116.1:0-12677 GCA_964497135.1 uncultured Verrucomicrobiota bacterium | reverse complement strand
AATTTAACCTTGCATATTCCTCCCCCAGAACTATAAATGAAGACATCAACCGGAGGAACAGTCATGAGCATGGCCAAGGAATTCCAGGAGTTCGCCAGTAAGGGTAATGTGGTCGATATGGCGGTCGGCATCATCATCGGCGGCGCGTTCGGCAAAATCGTCAGTTCGTTGGTCAACGACGTCCTGATGCCGCCCATCGGACTGTTGATCGGGGGCATGAATTTCTCCGAGCTGGCCGTCACCCTCAAGCCGGCCGTAGAAGGCGGAGCGCCTGCCGTCCTGCTTAAATACGGTCTGTTCATCCAGTCGTTCGTGGACTTTTTGATTGTCGCCTGGGCTATTTTCATGCTGATCAAGGGCATGAACTATCTGCGCCGCGAGAAAGCCGCGCCCAAGGCTTGACTCTCACAACCCCGGGGGAGAGCGTGCAGGATGTGCGCCGCGGACGGCAACATGCCGTCCCTCCCCAAACAACGTGACGCCTTTGCGTCGTAAATCCTAAAAACACACTATAAAGGAAAATATTGATGAAAATTTCGAAGTCACTGATTTTTCTGGCCGGCTTAAGCCTGGGCCTGACCGCCTCCGCCGCCACCAATCGCCTGGAAACCACCTTTTCCGCCGGCGCCACCGTAAACGACGGCAACAGCAAATCCCAGCAAGGCAATGCCCGCCTGGTCTCTGAGGGCGAACGCGACCATCTCGGATCCTTCAAGGTCGGAGTCGAAGCGAATTACGGCGAATCCGAAAAGGATGATGTCAAGGACACCACCGTCAATAACGTCAAGGGGTTCGCCAACGTCAAGAAAACCCTGTCCGAAAAAACATTCGCTTATTTCGATCTCACGCTGAATCACGACGAGATCGCCGACCTGCGATACCGCCTGACCGCCGGTCCTGGTCTTGGGGTATTCCTGGTTAAAACCGATGCGGACAAACTCTCGCTCGAAGCCGGCCCCACCTTCGTCACTGAGGACAAGGCCGATGTGAAGGATGAATATCTCGCCCTGCGATTCGCTGAAAATGGCGAGATGCGCTTCCCCAATAAATCCAAAATCTGGGAATCGGTCGAGTATTTGCCGCATGCCGACGATTTAGGTCGTTACCTGCTGACGGCGGAAATCGGCGCCGAAGCCGCCGTCAACAACCGCATCAGCTTGCGTCTGGTCCTCCAGAACAAGTACGATAGCGACCCCGGCGCGGACTTGGAACATAATGATCTCGCGCTCATCGCGGGAATCAGCTTGAAAATATAAGAGTTAATAAAAGAATTGCATTGATCATTAAAAGGGCTATGTTGTTGTTAATCTGATCCTACTAACGCTAACGTAAAGGGGACTTATGAAAACTCAATGGTGCCCAGTTCTCGGAATCAGTGCGGGATTATTATTGAGCGGGGTCTTGTCCCCAACCTATGCCACCCGCTATGTATCCACGACCGGCGGCAACCTGGCCCCCTACACCACCTGGGCAACGGCGGCCCGTGCCATTCAAACGGCACTCAATGCCGCCTCTTCCAATGAGACCATTTTGGTCAACAACGGCACCTATAATATCTCCCCCGCCATCGATCTCCGCGACGGCAAAATTCTGCGCAGTGTCAATGGACGGACCGTAACCACGATTTATTCGGACCATTCCGCCCGATGCGTGAAGATCCAGGGTAATGCCGTGCTGGACGGTTTTTCGCTTCGGAACGGACGATCCAGCAGTTCGGATGGCGCCGGAGCTTACATTATCGGAACCGGGAGCGTGGTCAATTGCGACATTCGCAACTGTAGTGCCGGGCTTTCCGGTGGCGGGGTGGCTATGAACCAGGGCGGCCTGGTTGAGAACTGCCTGATCGTCAACAATCATTCCGACGATCCAGGTGGCGGGATATCCATGTATAATGGCGGAATCGTCCGGAATTGTTTAATCAGCTCGAACACGGTCGGCGGCCCAGCCTTGAATTGGGGCGGCGGCGTTGGAATCCGTAAGAGCGGCCTGGTGGAGTTCTGCCAGATCAACAATAATTTTGCGGAGCAGAACGGCGGGGGCGTCCATATCGTTGATGGAGGTGAGGTCCGGAACTGCGTTATCAGGAACAACACCGCAGTCAATGGCGGCGGCGTGACGGTCCTGAATGCAGGCACAGTACGACGCTGTCTCATTTCCCAAAATGTGACCACCGGCGCCTGGCCGGACGGGGGTCAGGGCGGAGGCCTAAGCATTCAAGGATCGAATACCCATAGTGTTCATGTCGTGAATTGTAAAGTGACTTACAATTATGCCTCGGACCGCGCCGGCGGAATCATGATCACCGACTTCGGCAGAGTGATCAACTCGGAAATATCCCACAACACCGCCGCCTATTATGGGGGAGGACTTTTCCTCAACCAGGGAGGCCTGGTCGTTGGATCCACCATCGTCCGGAACACCGCCTCAGCCTATCGCGGAGGCGGCATCGATTGCTGGGTCGCCGGTTCCTCGTTTAAATCGCTGATTCTCAACTCCATCATCTATTACAACAGCGCCGGGCTGGGCAACAGCAATGTCTTCGATGAGAATGGCGGAGGATACTACGACTCGTGTTGCATTCCCCAGGGGCCCGCCGCCTCGGCTTACATCGTCACGAATGAGCCCGGCTTCATGAATAGTCTTAACGACTTTCGACTCAACCCCGCCGCGTCTCCACTGATGGGGGGCGGCTTCGACAATTTTCTGGTGTCCGGGATCCTGACCCTTTGGGAATGCGATCTGATGGGGAATAACCGGGCCATCCTTGGCCACAGCGACATCGGCGCCTATGAAGCTTATGGGGCGGTCAACAATATGGCCAGTTCCAGCGGGAGATCCGATCTAACCACCTATCGGAATGGTCAATGGTATTTCCGTCGCATCTCGGGGGGACTCTCCCCGACCACCGCCTGGGGGTATGCCGGCGCCCTGCCGGTTGCGGCAAAATTCAGCGGCGGCATCCGGCTCGACCCGACGGTGGTCGACCCCCAAACCGGCTTATGGTATATCAAGGACGATGCCGGTAAAATTCTTCACTGGGCGTTCAATTGGGGCTGGCCGGGAGCCAGGCTTTTCGCCGGCGATTATGACGGCGACGGGAACGATGACCTGGTCGCATTCGATGTCAACGCTTCAACCTGGTATCTTTATTCCTTCCGCCGCGGAATCCTCAAATGGGCCTACCAGTTCGGTTTTCCGGGAACCGTACCGGTCAATGGCGATTTCGACGGCGATGGTCGCAATGATCTGGCGGTATTCTATCCGCCCACCGGAGCCTGGTACATCTATTCCATCGCCAATAACTCGCCGATCGTCTGGGGACGTTCATGGGGCTACAGCGGCTGTATTCCCGTCAGCGGCGACTTCGATGGCGACGGGTGTGATGATCTCGCGGTGTACGATCCCATCCGGGCGCGTTGGTACATCCGCACCGCTTCCGACTATCCGCGCTCGGGTGCGCTATCGCCCATCCTCCTGTGGGACGTGAACTGGGGATTCGCGGGGGGCACCCCTCTCGCGGGGGACTACGATTACGACGGCAAATCGGATATTGGCGTGTATTCGCCTAATACCTACCAATTCTACATTCGCTCCATGACGGGCACAATCCTCGCCTGGGGCACGCAAAGTCCATCTTCCGGAACGGGAACCGCGATTGCGGTTAAACTATAAGACCGGGGATTGAATTGAATCATCCGACTGGCGTCGGATGAACTCCGGGGCATTCTTTCTCGCTCCGTGCCAACTGTTCAAAAACCTGTTCCAATCGAACCATATCCACCGCATTAACCTCGGCCCGCGCACCCAAGCCTCGCGGCAAGGTTAACGTCAATTGCCCGCCCAAATGTTCACGGAAAGTCTCCAAACCCTCCAGGATCGTCCGTCGGCCATCCGGCTGACGTTGGTCCAACACCGCATCCCAGACGGGCAATCCAACCGATCGCAGGCCTTCGAGTACGGCCTTCGTTTCTGTTCGGGTCAACCAGCCGATGGATTCGGCCAACAGGCAATCGACCGCCATCCCCACGGAGACCGCCTGGCCGTGGCGCACGCGGTATCCGGACAGCATTTCCAATTGATGCGCCAACCAATGGCCAAAATCCAACGGCCGCGCACTCCCCATTTCGAAAGGGTCCCCCCCCTCGCGAATATGGGCCAAATGCAGTTCGGCACAGCGTTTCACCAGGAATTCCATCGCGGCCCGATCGCGGCGCATCAAGGCCGGAGCGGACTGGCGCAGGCTTTCGAAAAAGGACCGATCCTTGATGATCGCCACCTTGAAGGCTTCAGCGATGCCTCCCCGCCAGTCGGTGTCATCCAATAAGTCCAAAAAATCATAGTCATTGATCACCGCGAAAGGCGGGGCGAATGTTCCGATCAGGTTTTTGGTTGACCAGACATCGATCCCGTTCTTGACCCCCACCCCGGCATCATTCTGAGCCAGCACGGTCGTGGGCACCCGCACCAGCCGCAACCCCCGATGGATCAACGCCGTCGCCAAGCCCACCAAGTCCAGCAGGGCCCCCCCCCCGACCGCCACCACATAACTCTGCCGATCCAGCCTCTGGGCCACGATCAGCTCCGCACAGCGCTTCAATCCCTCCCAACCGGTCTTGGCCATCTCGCCCCCCTCCCAAACCACCGGCGGGGCAACGGCATTACACTGATGCGACCAGGCGGCCAACCAGGCCTCAATCCGGTGGACCATGGCGGGACTCGAATTCAAAATACCCCGGTCCACAAATACCATCAACCGGGGCCGTTGGTCCGGCCCTGTTCCCGCGAGCACCTCGGCCAGTAAGGAATTGACCGGATCAAAAAGACCCCGCCCGAAATAGACCGGATAGGCAAAAGGCACCGTGATCGTCTGCCGGATCACCTGCCAATTCCCGCCGCCCCGTGGTGCCTGCGCCGTCTCATTCATCCTGCCGTCTCCATCCATTCCCGGACGGCCCCTGCCAGTCCGATCCAACTATCCGGAGTGATCGAGGGCGTCCAGGTCGCAGCCCAGGCTGCCTCCCGGCCGGGTCCTTCGCCTCCGTGAGTGCCCCGGATCCGACTCGTATCACGGCTGACCGACGTCGGCGGCCAGCCAAAAAATAATTCGCAAGGATCATAGCCGGGCTTGTTATGAATGTCCACATGGCGATCGAACTCCGGCGCCCGCACCGGATCCGTCCACCACGGATAGGCGAACCACCAACCGGAGCGGGCGGTCATCAGCAAATCCCCCGCCCGCGGATGAACCCAACCCCGGGCAGACAGTTCCGGCGGCCCTAATATCGACCCAATCCCCGGTTCCTCCGCCAGAATCGCGCGCACCGCATCGGCATCCCCCGGGTCGCGCAGGTAAACCCAGGCCACTTCATGATCGACCAGGGCGAAAGCTCGACTGCGAAAAAAATCGGGATAATCCATTTTGCCGACCCGCCGGGTCACCATCCAGCCAGCCTCAGTCAGACGGCGATTGGGATGGATGACCCCATCCCCGCACCGGGTGATCGCGTAATCCCCGGCGATTAAGACCTCGTAGCCCATCACCGCCGCTGTTTTCAAGAGCAGACGCAGATCACGCCACACATGTTCGAGCGCCCCGCGCGCCCGCCGATCCTCCGGCCCGTACCGTTGCAAATCATAATCGAGGGCCGGCAGATAGGTAAGCAACAAGTCCGGCGCGTAACGCGACCGGGTCATGATTTCAGCGGTGGCCTCGGCAATCCAGCGCGAAGCTCGGGGCGAGGCCAAAGGCCCCCAATAATGAAACAGGTTGAACGGCCGGCCCAGGGCTTCACGCAAATCACCTTCCAATTCACGCGGCCAGGCATAACAGGATTGAATCATCCCCCCACCATGGCAATGGATGGGAGCCGGCGAAAAAATCAGATCGACCGATTCCCCGAGGCTTTGTTGCCAGCCAATCATTCCCACGCGGCGGCCTGAGGCCCGAAACGCCGACCAGATCCGGGGTCCTTCCACCCAGGCGGCCGACTGATCCCAGAAGTGTGCGCGACTTTCCGCGCGGAGAAAAAAACCGTTGGCCGGCATCCCCTGCTGAACCGGATCGGCGCCCGTCCGGAACGCGGCCTGGGCGGTACAGGTCAAGGCGGGAAAAACCGGAGCGCAAGGCTGGAACTGCAAATTCTCCAATTGATCCGCGCGCCAATGCCGCAGGAACTCATAGCCCAATCCGGCGGTTTGAATCACCAGAAGTTTTTTTTTCATATCAGCACCCTCCCTTCAACTGCCCCTGAACCGGCGCCCCACCCATCCGTAAAGGGGAAATGCCGCCAACAATAGGATCGAGGGAATCCGGCTGGGATAACCCGATACCGCGCACAGGGTCGCCTGCCACAGCAAAAAACCCGAAATCCATTGACCGATCGCCCGCCGGGTCTGCTCCGGCCGCGCCTGTCGTCCGGGCAACACCACCCCCACCCCGATCATCCAGATCGCCGTCAATCCCGCCATCAACCAACCGAACAGGGGATCGCCCCATCCCGTCAGCGGAAACGGCCACGCCATCCCCCCCAAAAAAAGAACCGTCACAACACCCGGCCCCAGTCGGTGAAAACCCGGATGGGCCAATCGCGTTTCATCCCGTGCGATCCGGGTGATGCTCGCCACCAGCAGAATATATCCGAGAACAGCCACCGCCAGATCGGAATAGACCAACCACTCCTCCGGCCCCGCCAGTGATCCGCCCAACAGAAGGCTGGCGCCCCGACAGGCCCCCATGTTCAGCGGGCCCCACACCGCACTCCGCTTCCCCCTCCCGTTATAAAGCCAGATCAGGGCCGCCAAACCGGCCGCCACGCCGCCACTGAAAGAACTCACCCGCCACGCCACTCCCACTCCGGCAATCGTGAAGATCAGGGCCACGGCCAAGACCGCCCCGGGACGAATCAAACCCGATGGCAGGGGCCGTTCCGGCCGTTCCATGGCATCAATCTGGCGGTCGCAATAATCGTTGCCCAGAACGCCCGCCAGGTACAGCATCAAGGCCGAGACCATTAAGGGGACCACCGCCTGCCAGTCGCTAAACGCCAGGGACCCCGTCGCCAATAGATACCCGGCCAAGGGATCACCGGGCACGGTCAGCAAATTCGGGAATCGGGCCAGGGTTAACCAACCCGCGACGATTTTTTTAACGGACTTCAATATTCACCTCGGAAGATAAATCGGCCCCGCTTTCCCCGGTTTTCGTGGACCAGGAATACGAGGGCAGGTAGCGATAATACACTTCCAGCATCAATGTGCAAAGGGTTGTCGTATAAACATGACTGCCGTTGTCGTGATCGCCTCCCTCCCAATGCCCATCGTCCTTTTGGGAAATCATCAAATCGCGTGCGAAATGGCGGTTCCACTCCGCCCACTCACGCCCCCCGGCATGGAACTTTGCCTGGGTGGCATAATACCAGCCATAGACCGGTTTTTTTTGATCGACCGCTTCCCAGGGGGGATACGATAGCGCGAGCCGTTTCAGGCCCTGCCGGATCAAGCCGCCTTGTTCCTGGTGGCCCAACAAGGATAGGCACAACGACCCGACCGCCGTCATCGTCCAGGTCCCACCAGACCCCGTCGGTTGACCGGGCGTCGAGGCATAGACAAAACCCGATCCGTCCCCCGCCCAGGCCTGGCTTTTTAAAAAATCGATCCCGCGCCGGATCGCCGGTGTCAATCGGGCATCGGTCCGGCCCGCCAACACCGCGGATTTCATCGCCTGCAATTGCCAGCCGGTCACTGAGGTGTCGGACCGCCCCCCCTTCCCATACCCATAGTCGTAACCGCCGGAGTCCTGTTGGCCGCGTAGGATCACCACCAGACCCCGGTCCGTCGCCTCCCCCAGGACCATGATCCGGGTCATGGCGGAGGCTTCCCCGATCGCCGTCATGGCAATGGCATGAGCATAGACATTCTTTGAAAAGGAACCATCGGCCTGCTGGCTGTCCAACAAATAGCTGATTGCCCGCTTCACCGGGTCTCCAAATTCGCTGGAACCGGGCGTTTCTCCATGCGCCAGGAAGGTCAGCAATGCCAGGCCCGTCATCGCCGCGCGGTCGGTTCCATCCCAGGCGCCATCCGGCCGCTGGTGCGCCTTCAGCCATTGCAAGGCCTTGAGGACCGCCGGCTCCACCCCCGGCGGCGCATCATACCTTCGCAAGGCGGCCTGCCGGCCTGGCCGGGTCCGGCCAGGCGCTATGCCGGCCAGAACCCGCGTCCCGGGAATCGGGGGGGGCGCGGTCCCGAGCGCCAGCGGAGTCGAGTCATCCTCAGCCGGCACAGGGGTTGAAAGCGGCTCCGTATCGGCGACCGAACCCGCCGATGGGGCTAACAAGGCCGGATCCATAGCCGGCTCCCTCACCGGGTTGTCGAGGGGAATATCCGGAAGTTTTTCACCAATGGCCGTGTCGGATCCCGGTTCAATAATGGGCGTGTCCCGCAAAATCACGGTAATCCCCTCCTCCGGCGGACGATTGCGCTCTTCCACCACCAATGTAACCAGCAAAAAGATCATCAACAGGCTCAACCCGACGGCCAACGGCCCGGGTCCGCATAACCGCCACAGCATGAACCGTGCGAATTTATACTCGCCCGAATCATGGGGTGCCCGCAATCCCCGCCAGACGGCTTGGATGGTTTCAATAAAAGTCGGCTCCAGGATCAGGGGCGGACGGATTCGCGATTTGGGCAGGGATTCCTTTTCGATCACATCGAGAATGATTTCGGCCGTCTTGCGCGCTTCGGCGTGATCGCAGGGGCGCATTTGAGCCGTGAGTCGAAGGTGCTGGCGAACCTGCTCGGCAAAATCGTGCTGGCGGTCCCGATGCGCCAGTAAAAAACTGACCAAGTCCCGGCGCTCGGTCGGCGTCAGCGTGCCATCGAGGTATTTTTCGGTCAACAGGGCGAATTCCGGTTCATTCATTTCGCCACCTCCCCCATCATGCATTTCCGCAGGATTTCACGGATCCGATACAAATTCACGGCGGTCCAACTTTCCGGCTTTTCGAGAACTTGCGCCAGCGTCCGGATGCTCATATTTTCGAAATACCTCTTTTCGATCATGGCTCGAGACGCCGCCGGCAATTTCCCGATACAGACCTTTAACCGCTCCACCCACTCCTCCGCCCGGTCCTGGCCCCCCCCCATGGTCTCCAGTGCCGAATCCAAAACCAGCCGGTCCAAAAAATCATCCTTCACATTCAAGTAACGGGATCGGGAGGCCAGTTCCTTAAAGTTCAGGTTCCGGGCAATCCCTTTGACCCAGCAGAGAAAGGTGCCGCGAAGCTCGTACTTGTGGATCTTTTCATAGCACACCACCAACGTGGCCTGCAAAACCTCTTCGACCATATCGACGGAATAGGCATGGGCCGAGATGAAAATCCGCAATTCCTTGCGGATGGCGTAGACCAATTCGGTGAAGGCGTCCTGATCGCCGGCCTGCACCTGGGCCACCAATTTATCGAGTTCATCATCCGTCACAAACGCGCCCCCCTCTCTACTCCTATTCCAACTGAAGTCAGAAGTATTACGCGTTTGAAGAAAATAATCCAGTCGCGAAGGTGATTTCCGGAATTCACCGGTTCATTCAGGAAATGCCGGAAGGCACCTTCAGCCGGGGCAAGGTAAACCAGAAGGTGCTGCCGCGGCCCCATTCACTGTCAACCCCGATCCGCCCCCCATGCGCTTCGATCGCCATTTTGCAAAAAGTCAACCCCAACCCCGTGCCCTGGCGATTATTATGATCCTCGACCTGGCCAAATTTTTCAAATATCCGCTTTTGAAATTCGGGCGCAATACCGGGCCCGGAATCGGTGACCGTCACGCGAATTTCGTCCGGGCCGGGGGTCACCGTGAGGACGACCTCCCCGCCCCGGGAGGTGTACTTGAGGGCATTGCTGAGCAGATTCTGGAGTACCCGCCGGATCAATCTGACGTCGACGGAGACAGGGAGAACCGATTCCCCCGCAACAAAAGATACGGTGCGGTCGCCCGGTAAGGCTTGAGTCGTGACCCAGACCTCGCGAATAAGCGCATTGAACTCGCACGTCTCGCGTTGGAGCGTCATTTCACCCGCCTCCATTTTGCTGACATCGAGAATGGAACTGATCATGTCGCGCAACTCTTCGGCGCTCCGGCGCACGCCCGGAACGAGTTTCCGCGTATCGGGGGACAGGTTTTGCCCTTCATCCATATCCAGGAGATCCAGGAAATAGCAGATGACGGTCAAGGGATTGCGCAGGTCATGAATGACCATGTGCGTCAGGTCATTCCGGAGCCTTTCCAGCCGGCTCAATTGCAGATGAGTTTGGACCCGGGCATAAACTTCTTCAAACTGGAAGGGCTTCGTCACGTAATCCACCCCCCCCACGCGGAAGGCTTTAACTTTATCAAGCGTGTCGTTTAGCGCGCTGATAAAAATAACCGGAATCGCTTTCAACCGGGGGTCGGCCTTGAGTTGCTCGCAGACTTCATAGCCGTTCATTTCGGGCATTGTAATGTCGAGCAGAATCAGGTCGGGAGGTTCCTGGCGCGCCGATTCCAACGCCAGTTTCCCGCTCAAAACCGATCGGGCTGAATACCCGCGCTCCGTGAGCATTCCGACCGTTCCGCATCAAAACTTGAACACGGTCCCTCTCGGCGGCACCCAATCAAAAAGGGTGGTCCGCACGTTGTAGGCCGGGGAGGCGTTCTGGAAGTGAATCCAGCCTATATTCTCTCCCCAGGCATAGCCGTCAAAGCGGCCGGTGGTGGTGCTGACAGTGACACCCCCGTGCGTGGGATCAAAATTGATCCAGCCGAGGTGACTGCTCCAGGCGTAGCCGGATAGGTTGCCGGCCGCGTCCATGTTCACGCCCCAATCCGTGGGGCCTGTGTTAGCGTAGGGGCCGGTTCCAGCACCGAGCCGGATCCAACCGACGTTCTCTGTCCACACGTAACCCGTGAGATAGCCATTCGCCCCCGCGCTGACCACCGTGACGCCGCCACCGTGCGTCGGCGCCCAGTTCTGCCAGCCGGTCTGGGATGACCAGGCGAACTGGTCGGCGGGGTCAATGTTGGCGGCGAGGGCGATGCCACAGTACAAACCGATCACAATTCCTGAGAGCCACACAAATCGCGTCTTCACGTCACCCCTCCTTGCTGCTGTTCATGCCGCATCCCCTCAACAAAATCAAAGCCCTCAAAGCATCTTCATTGCCCACCGCGGACGGGCCACACGTAGTACGTGCCACCCTTATCGTAGTAGTACACGTAGCCGTCGTACAGGTACACGTACCACGCGTAGACCGTAAAGGCCGCGCGCGTAGAGGACGACCAGTAGTAGTCCGACTGGACGACGCCGGTGAAGGGGTCACCCGATGTCCACTGCCCGGTTCCGGCCGCGTTGCACAGCGCCGGGTTGTATCGGCCGTGGTCAATCAGGCTCTGCAGTTCCTGCACGTTCGGCAGCCGCCAGTCGCCATCCACCGACCCGTCCGTCAGCCCCCCTTCTCCACTGTTCAGCGTCGCGCAATCCGTCAGGGCGTTCGCCCATGTGCGCGTCCCAAAAGCATTGGCATTCTTCAGCCATATCAACCCCGTCAGATTGTCCGTCACCGTCCCGTTGCCGTTGTCCGTAAACCGCGGATTCGGCCACGCCACCCCCCGCTTCAAGTTGCCATCGTCCTTCGACGCGTACGACGTCGTCTGCCCTGTCTTCGCCACCGGCGCAGGATTGGCCGGAATGCTTGCCGTTCCCGTAATCTCCGATCCATCCACCCACGCTTTCTTGCCGCTCTTGAGGTCCGCCGCCAAGGCGTCGCCCGACGTGGTGTCCACCACTTCGGTCTTGCCCGCGACACCAAAAATAGTTGCACCCGCTTTGATGTTCCCGGTGACCAGGTCCACGTCGCCATCCACGGTCCCCGCACCGTTGTGATAGCCCTGTGGGACGGTCTGGGCCGCGGTGCCCGGCGTGAAGGTGACCGCCCCACGGTTCACCATCGAGCCTGTAACCTCCGCGCCGTCTACCCAGCCCTTTTTACCGCTCAACAGTTCACCAGCCGTTGCATCTCCGCTAATCGTGTCCACCACTTCCATCTTGCCCGCCACGCCAAACACCGTCGCACCGGCGCGGATGTTGCCGGCGGCCAAATCGGGATCAACGAGAGTGAGATTGGTGGTGGCGTAGTAGCCAGCCGCCACGTCAGCGGTTGCGGCGGACAGCACCGCCAGCGGGGGGAGAGTGCCCACTGTGGCAGTACCCCGAACGGGCCACACGTAGTACCAGCTCGTCTTAACGTTGCCGCCCACGCTGCCGTAGCGCAGGAACACGTACCACGCGCCGCCCGTACTGTCCGCGTACGTAGAGGACGACCAGTAGTACTGCAACCCCACGCCGGTGAATGGGTTACCCGAGGTCCACTGGCCCGTGCCCGCCGTGTTGCACAACGCCGGGTCGACGCGGCCGTAGTCAATCAGGCTCTGCAGCTCCTGCACGTTCGGCAGCCGCCAGTCACTGTGTCCCGCTAACGAATACCCCTCGCAGTTGTCCACCGCCGTGTCCCAGGCGACAGCACCCCAGATATTCGCGTTCTTCGTCCACATCAGGCCTGTCAGATTGTCCGTCACGGTCCCGTCGCCGTTATCCGTGAAACGCGGATTCGGCCATGCCACGCCTTCCTGGTGCGTGCCGTTGT
>CAZCDO010000115.1:0-12756 GCA_964497135.1 uncultured Verrucomicrobiota bacterium | reverse complement strand
CGGAACTCATGCCAGGGTCTTGCCGTCGATGGTCCCCACGCTGATCTGGATTTCATCGCGACTTTGCACACTTTCGATCGCCCCATCCTTGATCCGGACCACAGTATCGGAAGCGGAGAGCATCTTCATATCGTGCGTGGCGGTGATAATGGTGATGCCCATCGTGGACTTCATTTTCGAAAGGAGATTGATGATTTCCTCACCGGTACGAAGATCCAGATTACCGGTCGGCTCGTCGGCGAGGATGATGGCGGGCTGGTTGACCAGGGCCCGGGCGATCGCCACCCGTTGCTGTTGCCCGCCGGACAACTGGGCGGGGACATGGTGAATCCGGTTGCCGAGTCCCACCTGGTCAAGCACTTTGGAGGCCTCGTCGCGGGCCTGGGCGGGGCTCGAGCCGGCAAAGATCCGGGCGATCGAGACGTTTTGCAGGGCGGTCATGGTGGGGATCAGGTTGAAGGACTGAAAAATATAGCCGATATTGTGACAGCGCACCCACGCCAATTGACTGGGGGAGAGTTTCGAGACCGGATGGCCCCGCATGAACACCTCGCCTTCGCTGGGCATATCCAGCACCCCGACCATATTGAAAAAGGTGGATTTTCCGGAGCCGGAAGGCCCCATGATCGACACATACTCACCGGCCTTGATATCGAGCGTGATCCCGCGCAGGGCATGCACTTCATGGGTTCCCATGCGGTAAATCTTTTTCACATTGACGGTGCGGATAATCGGTACGTCGGTCATTCTTCGACCCTCATGGCGTCCACCGGCGCCTTTTGTGCGGCCCAATACGCCGGCAGAATTGCCGCCGCAATGGAAATCAGACTCCCCACCGACAGAGAGATCAGCAGGGATCCCGTGAGCCGGCCCATGGGCAAATTCGGCAGAACAAACTGGTGATAATACGACAGGGCGATCAGGACGGCGATACACAGGCCAATGAGCATTCCCATCGCCGTGCCGATGATCCCCTGCAGGGACGCCTCGATAAAATAGGTTTTGACAATGAAGGAATCCAGCGCTCCCAGGCATTTCAGCGTCCCGATCTCCTTGATCCGTTCGGTGACGGCCATCAGCATCGCATTGATAATCCCCACGAGACAGGTCAGCAGAGAAAGCCCGATGAGCATTAGCATCATCTGGTCCGTCGCCCCCGCCGTCAGGATATCCACTCCCGCCTGTTGGAGCAAAATATTCACCGCATCATCGCGCAGCCCCAGCAGGGCCTGGTTGATATTATCCGTCACCAGCATGTAGGTCAGGAACGCGATCGCCAGAATGACCCCCGCCATGGTGATCATCGCCCGCATGAATCGCCGGCGCAGACTGCCCCAGGCCACCGAGAAGGCGATCGGCCAGGCCACTTCGCGTTGGTTGGGAATCACATCCGTCTGTTGGGAGTCCATGTCCATGCTCGTTATTTCCAGTTGTAATTATAATCGATGACGCTTCGCACCCCGGTCTCGTAGGAGAGCAGCATGTTGATCGCCACCAGGATCAATTCGCCGAAAATCAGGCCGATGAACAGGTACCGGGCATTGCGGTAGGAATCCTGGTTGCCGTAGCGGGTCACCAGGGTCTTGGCCAGCCAGCCGATCAGGATCGAAAACCAATAGGCAAGCATGATCGGGTTGACCAGCATGATGAACCCGATCGGGTGCGGCAACCAGAAGAGGAACTGGCGCAGGTAGAGCAGAATGGCCATGGCCATCGCACCGAAGACAAACCACCCCGTGTCCGCAGGGGAGGCGGTGGGAGGCGTCTTACTCATCGTGGCAATCTGGTCGAAGAGCCCCTTGGGCAGACTGCCGTGGAACCAGCCGTTCATCTTGTCCCCCCCCATCGAATAACTGAACATGATCTCGGCCCCCACCGCCACCACCACGGCGACCAGGATCGACCCGGCGATCGACAGGTGAAACAGGCCCCGGCGCAAGCGCAGGTCATCCCGGATCTTGATCGCATTCGCCATCGCCGGTGCGATGAACGCCTTGATGTCCAGGAACAACACGGAATAATAGACCATGAGCGGGGCGAACAACGCGGGCGTCGTCCAGGCCTTATCCATGCCGAAAAAGGTCCGGATAAAATGGAAGGGACTGACCCAGGCCTGAAAGCCCAGGATCCCGCCCTCCGCCACCGCCCGGACCAGCCCGATCGTAATCATCAGGATAACAATGAACGTAAAGATGGTGAAATATAGATTGGCTCCAAATCCTTTCCAGAGCATCAGGATCACGCCCACCGAACCCAACAGGAACAGGGCGGAGGAAAACCGCAATTCGCGTTGCTCATCCCGTTCGAGGTGGCAGACCGCCTTCGCGGAAAATACCGAAAGAATGTAGCGCCGGCAGCGGTACAGGACCACGGCGGAAAACACCATCAGCGCCCCCGCCCCTTCCGCCGTCCGGAAATTCAACGTGTACCACCACTCCATGGGGAAAGAATCCTCCGTTGTCCCATACCCCAGCCCCACCAGGATCAGCAATTGCGCAAAGTAGAGAATGGTGAAAAACCAGAGGGAGAACGACACTTTCTGAGGAATCAGGAAAGCAAAGCCGATCATGGTGAAGAAAACCAGCGACCGGGTCACCGGCAACAATCCATGCAGGGGCGTATTCGTGATATAGTCACGCCATAAATTATTCAGCACCAGCGGCTTCAACCCCTGCACCACGCCCGAGGCACACAGCAGATTCCAGCCGAGAACTCCCCCGGAAATGGCCGCACCGACCCAGAAAAATCCACTCCTAAAAATCTCCGGCACCCGCCCATCGGCGGATTCCCCGCTCCCGGCCAGATATTCCGGTAATTCAGCCAGCGGATAAATCAATTTTTCATTGTGCGCCCATTGCCGGAAAATCAGAATGTTGAAAGTCAGCAAGACCAGGTACGTAAACCCGATCAACAATCCCCAGAACATCAACGGCTTAATCCAAACCTTCCAGGGTACATACCCCACCAGAAATCCGCCCAGGGTGGTATCCATGGTCGCCAGGCGCCGGATCGCCACCCCGACCTCCTCACGCAGTCCCCCCGGAATCGCCACAGCCTTCGTCTGCGCCTCCCAGCGAACCAGTTCGCGTTCCAAACCCGCCACCGATTCTAAAATCGACACCTCGTTCACCAGCGCATCCCGCCGGGCCTTGGTTTCGACCCGTTCACGATCCATCCGGGAGAGGCGCGCATTCAGCCGGTTCATCCGCCGTTCCAGCGCCCGCCGTTCGGTGGGCGTCGCCGACCGGCTCAAGGCCGAAAGGCGTTCGATTTCAGTCCGGGTTGATTCCTGTTCCCGGATCGACTGCTCCACCTCGGCTTCGACATCCGCCCGGCCCGCAGTTACGGCGGGCATGCGGGCCGTGATCGGCGCCAGGTTTCGGGCCGCTTCCGCGAAGGCCGAGCCCGCCTCCAGACTTTGTCCGGGCGTGCCCAGCAAGTCATACGCCCGCCGCATCTCGATCAGGGCCGTCCGGCCATACCATAAACGGGTCACCCGTCCCACGTAGGTCACATGCGTATCGGCTGGCGCCGGAAAAATACCTGGGAAGGCGCGAATCTGGGGGGGAAGCCCCTGGCGATACAGATCCACTTTTTCAAACGCCTTGGCGCTGAGTCCCTGCAGTTCCGCCTTGCGGACGGCCAACTCGGACTCAAGCCGGTCCATAGCTTCGCGATCCGCATTCAGACCGGCTTCCGGATCCGTGGATACACCCGCGGCCTGTCGATCCTTGTCCACCGTTTCAAAAGCCGCCTTCGCCGCCCGCAAGCGGCCTTCGGCCCGGCTGATTTTCATCTGGCGCTGACCGGCCGTCCCCTCCGTTAATGCCCGTTCCGAGGCCAGTTCGGCTTCCACCACCTCCACCTGTTCCCGGGATTTGAGCCAGAGATCGGCCAGATCCACCCGCCGCCGCGTCCGGCGAAGCTCCTCTGAAACCGCGTGATATCGCTGGGCGGCCGCCTGGATGCCGGGTTCCGCGACGAAAAATTGCTCGTTCATGAAGGGCACCACCGTCCGATCCCAGCCGGATTGTTCGGTATTCCAATGGCGATTGAATAAATTGCCGGTAATCGGCACCAATTGAGAGGTCAATCCAAATGAGCTGATCCCGGCCGAAACCGTGCCCATACAGAAGACGACCAGGATTTCCGCAACGCTGAAAGGGCGCAAGACCCGGACCAGGCGACAGATCGGATTCAAGAGCAAGACCGTGAAAAAGAGGAAAATATAGGGCAATACCGCCATCTGGGTGGCCGTCAGGTATAAGCCATGCCGATTGCCGAAATACACCGACAGGAAGGAGAACACCCCGGAGACCAGCAAGCCCAGCAAAATGGCCCGCGTAGTTATCGTTTTCGATTTCATGCTTGTCCTAGAAAATCAACGGCGACATCATTTTCATCAAAATCGTGAAAGAAACTGACAACATGGCGATCAACCCCATGCCGCAGGCATATCCGGCCAGCACCACCGGCGCATATTTCAGCCAATCCGTGCCGAATCGGCGTCGCAAATAAAACCGGCCCACCAAGGCGCCCATCAGCGACAACAGGAACCCGCCCCCCACCGCCGCCCCCAGCCCCTGGACCATCCCAAAAATCAGCAGGGTCGGCAGACCGAACGCCGACAACAACAGGTAGGCGATCAATCCAAACCCCATCCCGGTAAAGAAGAACGGCCAGCGCCAGGCCTCCATGAACAGGGAACCGCCTTCCATCGTGGAACTATAGGTCAAACTCATGTTTTTCGCGTTCAGTTCCCACATTTTCTGGGCGTAGGGATAGGCATCCGAAGGAATCGGCGCCATACGCCACAGGATTTCCGAAAAGATCAACGAGGAGACAATGATGATCGGCAACACCACCATTTGGGTTTTCATCACGCTCCGGATCTTGGTTCCGGTCAACTCCATGATCCGGTAGGAAACAGCGGCCGCCCCGTAATTGGGAAGTGGCGCGGGTGCGAACCAAATCGCCACCCCCCGATACCCGCTCAAAATATAAGTGGCCTCCCGGATCAGCGGGATCGACACCGACATTCCCATCAACCCTTCCAGTTTGGCGGCGGCATAGGAAATCAAAGGGGTGTAAACCAGCGCATAGAAGACGAAAAAGGGCCAGGGGAAACCATCGACCAGATAGCAGGAGAGCCCGATCCAGAGCGCGCTATTCATCAGGTAGATACCCAGGGCGATGAAAATCGAAAAGTCGCCGCGCTCGACATTATTGGTAAAGAGCCGTTTCCACGCGGCTTTGCGGGTTGCGACGGCAGCCAGATCCCGGGGGCCGGAACTGCCCATCAGCTTGCGGCCCAATGCCCCAAAGAGGGGCTTAAAGACCTTGCCCATACTGATCAGGGATACCGCGATCGTAATCCCGATTCCGAAAGACAGGTAGAAGTCGAGTGAGGTGCTGTAGGAGGTGTCGATGAAATCCATCTGGGGCGTCCAACTGGTGATGATCCCATGCCGGTACAGGAGAGGATTGATCAACAGGTTGAGAACGGTCGCCAAGGCGGATCCGATGACCGCCCAGAAGGGAATGACCGTTCCGGCAATGAAGGCCCCGATATCGAGTGTGATATTGAACGCCGTGGCCGGAAAAAATTGCGTCATCTGCGGGGTCAAATCGATAAAGGGAATGGGAATGAACTGCAGGGGCTTGGTCAGCAAGACCCCGGTCACCGCGGGCACGGCGATGTAAACCGTCCCAAACAGGAGGCCGAGCATGCCCCCGATGGAGAAACAGCGCCAGCGCCAGGATTCCCGTTCGGCCTTGCTCTCGGTCAGGGCGACAATGCCGGACGCCCCGACCGGCGCCATCGGAAAAGGCAACTCCTCGACATCGCTGGTGATCCGGTACAGCACATAGCCCAATCCGTAATTATCGATGACACCCACCACCAGCCCCAGCGAACTTAACAGGATGGGCGCCAACCAGGCCCGGGTGAAAAAGGTCCGCCCCGCCTCCCGGATCACCGATTCCTGGGGCGCAAACCAGGCCGGAATATCCTGGGCGATCCCCATGGCTTTGACATATTCAGACTGGACGAAATACTGGTTCCAGAGCAGACCGCTGAAGGGTGAGGCGATGGCCATCCCGGCCATGTAATACAGGATATACACCTCCTGCATCCGCAGTTCCTTGAGCGAACGGCGCGCAATTTCAGCAAAAATAATGATGGTCACCCATTGGGCGGCCCCGCCCACCCCGGCCCCGGCGAACAGGCCGAGATACATGGAGGCAGGCATCATCACAATGCCTAGGAAAAAGGCACCGACAATGGTTTTCCAGTTGAACCCGTCGGCGAACTTGCCCGGGGGCGTCATCAGGTTCCGGTACTGATCCAATTCGGCATCAAAACGGTTCGGCTTCGCCATAAGTCCTTATGCTTTCGTTTCGCTCGCGGTCGCCGCATGCGTCTGCGTGCCCCGCTCGGTGAAAAGGCCGTGTTGGGCGGCGCCCAGATTGCGCCAGTGCATCAGATAGGCGCGCAATTTTTCCAGGAACGGCCGGTTGGTCGACACCCAGTTGTTGTCCTGCCCGGACACGCGGTCGATGCGCAGGCGAATCCGGTGCGCCTCCAGCCGATCATCATAGGCCGCCTGGAATTCGACCGTCTGCGTCACCCCCAGATCAAACGGCGCCAACGCGAGGTTGTAGCGCAAGGTGTAAATATCACGATCGGCCGCATCCCGGCTTTTCTCGCGGCTCTCCAGCTTGGCAATGATTTCCCCCACCGAAGCCTCGGTAAACCGGTCGAAATAGTCTTCGAGATACGCCAGCATGCCGACGATCAAGTCCGGACGGCAGATGAAGGGCATCACCACCTCCATTCGCTGACCGTCGTGTGCCGGCATCGACCAGGTTCGTTTCCCCGAGGGGACGGCCGCCTTGGTCGCCACAATCGCCGGATAGAGGGTGGACAGCATCACCACCAGAATCGTAAACACGATGACATAGACCACGCTCAGCGACGAGAAATTGAGATTGATCCCCTGCACCAAATGGAAATGATTCAAGCCGATGCTCAGCAACTGGCCGATCAAATAGCCCCCGATCGAACCAATGACGCTGTAAACAAACGCCTCCGCGAGGAAGAAGGTGCCGATATGGGTGGGATTCAGCCCGACCGCGTTGTAAATCGCGATTTCATTCTTCCGCTCAAACACCGCGCCCAACATCGTGTTCAAAATGATCGTACTCGCAATCAGCAGGGGGATGATCAGGACGTTCAGCCCCCCGATCGCGGTATGATACCCGGTACCCACATAGTAAATCCCCGGCTCGGTCTTATGCTTCGACTGGACCGAAGGGGCAAACGCCTCGGTACTGCTGATATAAAATTTGGCCTGGGTCGCGGTCAGCAATTTTTCAACCACCGTCCAGATCGCGGTTCCGGGTTTGAAGCGGATCGAAAAACTGTAGGGCAAGGCTTTGAACGATCGCGCCGTCAACTGGGGCAGGACCAACACCGTCGCGGCATCCGTGAACAAAACCCCGCTCCGTACGTTTTCCTCGGCGGACATCGAAGGCGCCGCCGCATCCCCGGCCCCGCTTTGGGTCAGCATCTTTTTGATCGGCAACAACGGAAGACCATCCAGATCCTTGATTTCACCAAATGATTCGTCGTTCAGGATCCCCACCACCCGGAGTTTACGCCCCTGAAAGCGCACGGTCATTCCCTGTTCCACCTGTTCCGGAGTCACGCCCAAGGCCAGCGCGGTGGAGGACATCAGGATCGCCTCCTCGGCGTCGTCGGCGCTAAAAAACCGACCGCCGGAAATCAACGGCAGGGGAGCCAGGAATCCTTCTTCCCGACGGTCCAACCCCAGGACCGCCTCAATCCGAACGTCACGCCCCCCCTGCTCCAGATCCAACCGCCAGGGATAACTGCTATCCTTGGTGCTGGGCGCCAAGATCCACCGCCGAACCACGGCCTCGCCCTCACCGGAGAACAGCTCGGCCAATACCTGCAAGGAGGCTTCATCCATCGGCGCGCCCGGCATGTGGAACAACAGGCCGGTATAGGGCGCCTGCCGGCCTTGGGCGACAATGGTCGGGCTCATTTTTTTGGAGATACTGGTAAAGGCCAGCATGGTGAAGGTCACCAGAACGATCGTGCCGGTGGTCAACGCGGTTCGAATCCGGCGGCGCTTCATGTTGTTGACCCCGATCAGCATGGCCTGCTGGGTCACGGTGGAGTAGCCCACATCCGAGGAATCGGTGCCGACCACCGCATGAAACAAGGCATGCATTTCTCCTTCGAACCGGCCGTGAAGGATATGGATGACAAACGCGCCCAGCGCACCCATGACAAAGGCGATAAACATCGCTTCCGGCGCCTGGGCAATGTAAAAGGCGGGGTGAATCATCCGGAACAAGACATAGGTGCCGACAAACAGCACCACAAACGCCCCCATCTGCGCCTCGACCTTGGTGAAATTAAAGATCAGCTTCTGCAGGAAGAAACAGAAGGGCAACATCAAGGCCATGTAAAAAACCACCGCCTTCAGCATGTCGTTGGTAATCAGGCTTTGCTGAAGATAGGCCTTGGTCTGGGCACCCAACGCCACATAGAGCGATTTGAGATAGGCCAGATGCCGGTTTTCAGCCCGAGCCTCATCCATTTTTGCCAGTTGATCCCGGCCTTTTTCCAGAAAATCCTGCGCCAGTTCATCGGATACTCCGCGCAGGCGGCTGATTCGTTGACGGTTCAACGATTCCATGTCGCGCGCGGCCACGGCCATGAAATCATCCCCCAATTCAGCCCGGGTCCGGTACCCGACCCCATCGGGCTGTTTCTCGGTGGGCCGGATCGCCAGCCGTTTCTGAGCGGTCAGAATTTTGATCGTCTCCTGGCCATCCGTAAAAAAGGCCACCGGCCCACTCATCGGGGGCACCTGTCCGCGTTTGGACAATTCCGCCGTTGCGCCCGTCACGAAATATTTTCGGGGGCTCGAATTATTGCGCGCCTCCAGAAAGATGAAGCTGTTCGCCTGGATGGCGCTGGAGCCGAGGAGCGAGGAATCGTTCCGGGCAAAAACCGGAATCTCCTGACCCACGGCGAACAAGGCCAGGGTTTGCTCGCTCAAATTCGCCACACTGGTCGGGACCCGCCCGCCCACTTCACCGATATCCAGGGCATGTAAAACCTGCTGATAGGCCGCATCGTATTGAAAGGCAGCACAGTAAAGCGGCCCGGGCCGAAAGACCCCGTACAACACCGTCGCCGCCCGGTGATCCGTCAGGCCTATATACGCATTGATCACATCGGTTCCCACCACCGGCCCCTGTCCCAGGGTCGCATCGTTCAGAACCAGCAAGGTGTTTCGAATCGGCGTGGTCGGCACCACGCCCGCCGCAAATTCATCGAATTTGAAAGTCCGGACCCGGACCGACCACAGCCGACCATCAAAATCAGCGCGCTCTTTGGGCCGATCCAGTTCGGTCTGCATGGTTAACTGGCGATCCGCCAAAAAGGCCTGGAAGAAACGAGGGATTTCCGCGCATAATTTGTCCAGACGGTCCGGGTCCAAGGCATTCAGCGTATCGCCCGGCGAAAACGCGGCCCCGGGATTGCTGAACACATTCCGCAGACTGAAAGCCGGGGTCCCCCCTTTGTCCGGCGCCGCACTCGCGGCATGAAAAACGACCAGTCCGGGCGAATCGCCATTGAAATAGTGCCCTTCGGGAAGCCCTCCCAGCAGGCTCAGCGTATCCTGGAACTGTTCAATGCCACCCGCCGTCTGGGCCACCCGCGCCAGGTTGGCCCCAAACCGCGCCGGCCATCGCTTGACGCCCCAACTGTTATTGGCCGAAAACCCGTAGGCATCCGTTTGCCAGTCCAGATCCAACGAAAAAGCCAGCACCACCTGGCGACCGGCTAATGCCGTCCGAATCGCACTGTTCTCCGCGCTGATCTCCAAATCGCGCCGGTTTAACTCAATATTGCCCGCCAGCATCTTCCGAATGTCGGCAATATACCCTCTGAGGATGCCGCGCTCGTCAGGCGTCAATTCGCTCCAACTGGATACAATTCCCACCTTGTTGAAGAGGGTCAAAACATGGGTGAATCGTTGCCGCTCCCCGGTCAGCGCTTCAAAACGGGCCCGATTATCGCCGACCTCCAATCCCTCCCGGATCAACACCGGCATGAGGGATTTGATCTGGTTCAAATCCCGCTTGGCCATGGCGACCACCGGCTCCTTGATCGAAAGAATTTTACCGGAGGTGTCGTCACTCATCTTTCGAAGCTTGATCAGGTAGGCCTCATCCTCGGCATCTTTCGTCCCATCCAGGACCAGGGGTTGATATTTCTCCAACAGGACCTTTTGGCTCCGCAATTCCTGGGCAAGGGTGTTGCGCACTTTTTCGACGTCGAGTTGGGGTGACAACAGGTTCCAAGCCAGCATCCGCTCGCCGAGAAAATTCAGCGTATGCCCATTGACCGCGACGAGCAGGATGGACCGCGCGGGGGGCGTTCGACGCATCGTTTCCATCAGGCGGGTCAGCAACAGCAGGTTGGCCGCCGATTGGGCGCCAAAGGAAAGCTCCGGAACCGCTGCCTGGCTGTCCATCGGCGCCACCACGGTCACCACTTCATTGCTCAGGGTCGGATCCTGTCCGGGAATCAATACCCAGTGATTCTCCAGCGTCGCCTCCCGCCAAACCGAGGGTTCGCTCCGGATCCGCGCCGTCAGGAGGTCGGAGCCCTGAAGTTTCTCGCGTAACCGGTTGCCGTCGACGCCCGACATGAAATAGCGGGGCACGGCGACTTCAGAGGTGTACAATTTCGCAACCGAATCGGCATGCAAATACCGCTCGGGCCCCAAGAAGATGAAGCCCTGCACGCCCCATCGCAGAAATCGCATCCATAAATCGCCACATCCGTAATCCATGACGACGAGGGCGCCCCGCAACGATCGGCCATCCACTTTTTCCCAATCGGCCGACTCTCCCCGGCCCACATAGACCAACGGAGCCTCGAAATCCCGTTCGGCAAAGTTGCCCGGCCGACCCAGGGTCGGGCCGAACGTGTGGAGCCGGACCGGAGCCTCCCCCGCCAGTTCCAAAGAGGCCGGGCCGGGCACAAAAACCGGCGTATTGAAACTCATGCTTCCCGACGGCAATCCGGCGGTTTTGAAAAGCCGGCCAATCCGGTCTTGAAGCAACAGATTACCGGGACTGCCGGGTAACCGCGTTTCGGCATCGCGCACCAATTCCCGCAAATCCGTCATCGCCGGGGTGGGTTCCCCGCCGGTTACGGCCAGGGCCAGGGACCCCATGCCCCAGACGGCGCCTAATAATAAGATCAGCATTCGTTTCATCGGATCACAATCGATATGGCCTGACGCTGGGCCAGGGACCTGATAAATTCCACCGTGCTCAATTCCGCCTCCCGTCGATTCACCCGGTAGCGGGCCAAAAACGCCTCCACGATCTCTCGCACAGTCCGCCGACCGTCAATCAGACCGAAAACAAAAGTTCCCAATTCGTCCAGCTTCACCTTCCGCTCCAGGGTCGGAGGCATGAATCGCGACAAAAAGCCCCCCCCCCGTTGCAAGCGAATCACCAATTCCAACCGTTGGGCATCCTCTTCCCGCGGTTGCACGCGAACGCCCTCGTTGACCATCGGAACGCCCGTCAAGGACTGTTCCCGGTTGATCACGGGGGGCTTGGCTTTAACCCATCCAAACATAGCAACTCCCGTTAATGCGCCGCGCCTTCGATGGTCCCGATCTGGATATCCAGGTTCTTGCGCTCTTCCAACCGCTGGATCCGCCCGTCGCGAATCCACAGGATCCGGTCAGAAACATCCAACATTTTCATGTCATGCGTGGCGGAGATGATCGTCACGTTGTCCTCTTCCTTCAGTTGGAGGAGCAAATCGATCATCTCTTTGCCCGTGCGCACATCCAAATTGGCGGTCGGCTCATCGGCCAGGATGATCACCGGATCGTTGGCCATGGCGCGAGCCACTGCCACCCGCTGTTGCTGGCCGCCCGACAGCTCATAGGGCCGGTGAAAAACTCGCGTCCCCAAGCCCACCCGCGTCAAAATGCCCGCCGCTTTATCCCGCGCCTGGTCGGGGGTCAACCCGGCGAAAATCATCGGCAACGACACATTTTCCAGGGCGGTCAATACCGGGAGAATGTTGTAGGACTGAAAGATATAGCCGATCTTGTGGCATCGCATCCAGGCTAATTCGTAGGAATCCAACTGGGCGATATCGATTTCATCGATGAAAACCATCCCCTCGGTGGGGGCGTCGATTCCGCCGATCATATTGAACAAGGTCGATTTACCCGAACCGGACGGCCCCATGATCGAAAAATACTCGCCGCGGAAAATTTCCAAATCGATCCCATCCAGGGCCTTGGTAACGGTTTCCCCCTGGCCATAATGCCGTTTGACCCCCAGGGCGCGGATGACTATATCCCGGCCCAGAGGGGGGGATGAAACCGCCGCCTGATGATTCGTGTCGCAAGCATCCATATCGCAAATAAATCCATTTCGGTAAAGATTCGGAAAAGATACAGTAAAAAACAGCCCTTATAACGTCAAGTTTTTTAGGTATTTTTTTTGGGGGAATAGCCCCTGTCTCTCAACCCGCCAATGGCCCCCGGCGCTTCCCGGCCTTGCGGCTGGAGGGGGGGAAGGTTGGCCGCCCCATGAGTTCGACCATCATTTCTTTGACGTTTTGGACCACGCGATCCAGCGAATCCGGGGCCAGTTTGGCCCAATTCGTATAGA
>CAZCDO010000114.1:0-12764 GCA_964497135.1 uncultured Verrucomicrobiota bacterium | reverse complement strand
CCCACGGTGAATACGCTTCAGCCACACGCTTCCAAATCCGCTGGATGACCAGTTGTTCGGCGTCATTGAAGGTGGTCCGGTCTCCATCCATGTCGAACGGGATGCAGGAATTTGTGGCCTCATACGATCCGGCAGACTCCCCGCCGGTGGAAGCATTCCAAACGGTCCCGGTGAGGAGTAAGCCGTTGAAATCGAGATAGAGTGCGTTGGCCGATCCGGGTTTGCTGTTGTAGATCGGAGGATGGGTCACAGGCACTGCCGCTTGCATCGGTAATCGGCCCCTCGCCGGATCCTCGTCGATGGGGTTAACGGCAAGGGTGACTTCCCTTTCAATGTCCGTAAAACAAACCTCAACGCCATCTGTGGCATGGCCCACGGCAATGCCGTACATCATCAACCAGCAGATTAAACCTGTCACCGTGTGCCGGATTGAGTTCATTGAAGATCTTCACCTGCCCTAACCTTTGCAACGGCTTATCCATTGATTATATTGAATCTTCCGGCCCATTTCAATGGCTAAGAAATCGCCCAAATCCTCGCCTAAGAGCGCATCGGCGAATGGCGACTGCATGTGTCACCCCTTGCGCTCACGGCTCGCCAGAGTCTCGCCCTCCAGGGGAGAGTTATCCATCTTGTATAGATTGACCTTTGGAGGGCGAGACTCTGGCGAGCCGTCTGTCCGCGGCCCGACCAGGTCGGGGACAGCCGCTACGCGGAGATTACGCGATGATCAAGAAATCGCTTCATCCGCAGGCCGGCGGATGTCGAAGCGCGAAAGGGGGCGAGGCTTAGGGTGCAAACACCCATAAGTCGCGCCGCGACCAGATGAGAATGGAGGGTCCGATGCCGGGGATCTCCATGACCGTGCGGTTGTAGTAGTCACCCCAGTCGCCATACCACAAATTCTCCTGTGGCATTTTGTACTCGGTGATTTGCGGTAACGTTTTGGGAATATCGAACACGGCGATCACTCGGCCTGTGCCATCCAGGATGAACGGGCGCGCATCCGAAACAACCGCGCCGTGATAGGCGGTCAGCAGTGCCTCCGGCCCAACCGCTGTCTTCCACGGGATCGTCTTGGCATAGATATCGTCGGCAAAAGTCCGGATGACGTTTCCACGGCAATCCAGCAATTCACTGCCGGCCAGGGCTGGATCGTGCGGCAAGCCGAACCGCTCGTTGTTGATGAGAATCTGGAGGCCGGGCACATCCGCCAGGAATTTTCCAACTCGCGCCTCCCCGCAATGGTTGGGAACCGCCTTGCGCCAGAGGATATTGCCTTTGAGATCACTGACCAGCACCCCGAAGTTTTCCAGCGCCAGGACCTGCTCCGGCTGTCCATCGCCATCGATATCAATCACTGTTCGTCGATCGTCATGCCCGAGAAAATAGGATTTACGCGTGACCGGAATGTCAGCAGCCGCAATGGTCCAACGCACGCTTCCATCGGGATTGGCGCAATCTAATCCTATCAGCAGTTCATCCCTGCCGTCGCCATCCACATCATACCCCTGGGGCTCATGGCCGGCCCGGGTGTAATCATGACGCCCCCATATCTGTTCCAGATTGCAATCGTATAGGAGATTGGGGCAACCATGCGGGTGTCCATCCAATCCATCACCGATGGGGCGCACCAGAATGTGCATCTGATTACCCTTGCCCGATTTGATCGCCACTAACTGTGAATAGCCGTCATTATCGAGCGGGAGGGTCTTGAGAACCCGCCCCGTCTCTCCGGAGATGAGCTGAAGCTGGTTGCCGCGCAAGCCGATCAGTTCGGCGCGTCGGTCGCCATTGACATCCGCCGACAGCAGCATGTCATGTCCACCGTGTGTGCGGAACGGAAACTTTTGTTTCCAGGGTTCGCCCGTCTGCCAACGCACATTGCCGTCGAAATCGATCGCCGTCATACAGTTGAGCGCCTGATCCGCCGCCGTGGTGTGCTTGCCATACGGCCCTGAGGCGCCGGGTTGAAACGTGGAGGCCGCCAGCATGCCCGGTCCCTGGTAGAACACGAATTCAAACCGGCCATCGCCATCGATATCCGCCGCCTTCATGATCTCACTGCCATATCGACTGATGTCGATGTGTTTGACGAGTCGGACAAACGGTAGGCCTTTTTCGGGGATGACAATAGGGGGATGCATGGTTAAACCCGTGAGGGATTCTTTTTTATTTTTCCAGATCCCGCACCGGCGGGCAACATGCCCCGCCCTCCCTCTTGAATTGGGGCGTAACGGCGGCAACCTGTTCCGCTTGCCCCCTTGAATTGGGGAGGGACGGCGTGTCGCCGTCCGCGGCAGAAAGACCTGTTCTTGCTCATCCCTTTGTTGCCGTCGTGGTGATCCGGCAGCGTTTCACGGGTGATGTCGTTTTCACCACCAGGCAGGCATGCAGGTGATCGGGGCGTTTATCGTCCCAGATGCGATACCGCAAGGTGTGGTCCGGCATCATTTCGCTGGTGATACACAACGGGGTATCCGCCGTAACAGTCACCCGGATGCCGGGCCAGGTGATGCACGCGCCATTGCCCTCGGCGACGATTCGGGGCTTGCGGGTGGTACCGAGATGCCAGCGAAACAAAACCACCTGCGGATTGGCGGGCTTCAGTTGAACGACATCGTCCACGGTTAACTGCTGGGCTGTCCAAACAACCTGACGCTGCCATTGTTTTAAACCATCATATCCCGCTGTTCCATCCACCACAATGTCACCCCCGCGGGCATTGAGATGATTGACAGTAATCGGCGCCGGGCTGTGCACTTTCTGCCAGCCCAGCGGAATGGTCGGCCATGCAATTTCTTTCGGTAGCGGACCGGCGCCGAGTTGCATGACATTGTGTCCCCGGCCCGAGGCATAATCCACCCGCATGCGGGGGTTGTGATAGGCCGGAGTCCCGGTCTCAATAAATACGGGGTTGCCATTGAGGATGAAATTGACATGGCCCCGATCCTGATGGTCATGGGAATCGAACGGGTCGCCACCGCGAACCCATACGCCCGTGGAGTTGTCCGCCCAATCCCTGCGCCAATTCACCCGCATGGCCCGCGTATAGGACGCATAGGGCTTAATCCGGCCGGGGGGCGACGCGAATCGGGGGAGCGTCTGGCTGAGCATTCCCGCGAGCGAGGTGTCCGCCCCGCCGGCCAGATGATCCAGCCCCCACAACGCTTCGCGGCTGTCCAGCGAAACGGCGGCCAGTGCCAGCAGTCCCTTGAGCATTGTCGGGTTGCCCCGGGCGGCGGAAAATGCATCGAAGGCGTTGATGAAAAATCCGCCCGGCTGAAAGTGATGCAGCGCCCAGATCGGGAATTTTTGAAGAAAAGGGTGCTCAATGGCGCGCCGGTCACCGGCCCGCGCCATGGCCCGGGCTGTGGCGAGTAGGGAGATGACGGTGAAATCGGCATAGTGGATGCCTTCTTCGAAGGCACCCTCCGGGCCATGTGCGTCAAAATGGGCAAACAGATTGGCGACCCCCAGTTCATAGGCGGTTTTATGCCGTTCACGCCCGAGCACCAGGCAGGCCCGGATCAGGCCTTCGGTCGGCAACACCCACTGATTACACAACGGCATGGGCGCCTGGATAAACCAGGGACGTTTGGCCGCCCAATCATCCACGATACTGACAATCTCCGCGGCCAGCAACTGATCGAGACGGGCGACCGTTTCCGGAGGCAGTTGGTCTCGTCCCATGATTTCCAGCGTATCCGCGAGGGCGCGGACACCGGTGCCGGTGGCGAGCCAGTTGCCGTCCTTGCCGTCGGGTGGCAGACGGTCGCCATAGGCGCACCAACCGGGTCGTTGCAGGGGCGACCACGCGGCCATTTCATGTAACTGATCCTGCACCCGGGCGATTAATTTTGCATCGCCCGACAGACGAGCCGCGGCGGCCAGCATGGGGAGTTCCGTGGCCAGAAGCTGATTTGTGCCATGGTCCGACATGGCCAGGGCAAAAATGGTGTGCATCGGTTCTTTGAGTGGAACGGCTCGCCCATCGAGCCAGGTGCGATGGCGCCCGATATCTTCATACCGATAGGCCCGCCGGACGAGCGGCAGTTTTAAAATGCGCCGGGCCTTGGCCATAAAAGTATCCCGTGCGCCACTCAGGGTTTTTGACCGTTTGGCGGCGCCGTTGAAACCATCCAGTAATTCAGCCCAGGAAACATTTTTTTTCATCGTTGTGTGTGTCCGTGAGTACCACCCCTGCAGACTCGAATATTTCGAATCGTAACAGATTGACCCCCGACATCAAACCCTCATTGCGCCCGCCCCGGCATGACGGGCGCATCTGCTTTGAGTGCAGTGATTGCGTGAAGAATCCCAGACGGTTCGCGAGGTGTGAGTCTTGCCTATGATGCGGCCCTGCGCCTTGGCGGGCTTGCCTCGTTCGATGGTCTTTCCTGTACCGCTCAGTTAGGGTTCGCCCACGCGCAACAATTCGGGGTTGAACTCGGCCAGACCGATTCCGGAACGGGGTGCCGGAATCTCCGGATAACGCGGCGTGCCGCAGTGGATCAGGGACCGCCCATTGAAAAAGAGAAGGGCTCGACCCTTCCATTCAAAGGGACGGGCTTGAATATAGACAATTCCACAATCGAACTGTCCCGGCTCCCCGGTCGGTAACAACGGGCGGCGACCATTCTCACGCCGCCATGACCAGCCATCGGGACTGCTCACCAGTTGCACCTCCATGGTCTGGTCGCCCGTGTGGTGGCAACTGAGCAGTCCGCCATATCCCCCGGAGAGGGTTCGGAACGGCGTCAGCCAGTAGAATTGCAGATCGGGTGGATCATCAGCATCGGGCTCAAGGAGGGTGACCGGACCGATCCAGCCTTCCTTGAAGGCGCCGGAAAACCAGATCGATATCCGCCGGTGCATGCCCTTGAGGTTCTCGCGCTCGGTCGGCAGGCCGGGATTGAATTTCCAGGTCTGCTGATAGATATAATAGTTGCCGCGCCAGACAGGAGTCGGATGCTCCATCCGGCCCTCGATCATCGACATGGCATCGTTTGCATTCGTGATGATCGGGTGGTTATGCGCGGGATGCCATTCGCAGCCGTCGGGACTGGTGGCCAGGCAGATGCCCGATGGCAACCGCGGATCGGGCCGGTCCCAATAGACCATTTTCCATCGTTGGGTCGGATCGGGGTCATGCTCCTCGCGGAGAATCGTCGTGGGCATGAATTCACCCCAGGTCGATGGGTGACAGCTTCCCCGCATCACGATATTCGTGCCGTCGGCCAGATTCGGCTTGCTCCACGTCACCCCATCCGGAGAGGTGGCCAGGCACAGCAGGTTGCGCCGGGATTCCTTGGGGAAGCGGACGAGATAATAGAGCCGGATGAGTTCGTTCTGCTCATCCGGAAGAGCGGTCATGGCCATCAGACTGGCCCCCGTCTCCCACGGCTGATCTGCCTGCAAAATCGAACTCTTTGAACGATGGATTAACTGGGGTGCGGTCGTTTTCATCATTAGTGTTCGGATCTCATTCTCCCTGCTCCCGCTCCAGCTGATACACCACGCCGGGTTCGGCGGTCCATTCCACGAGTTCGCGCCAGGATTTTTCCCAAGTGGCGATCACCGCGTTGGTGGTGGTGTTGCGCACATGCAATCGAACCTTTTTTCCCGGGCCGGGGTCAAAGGGATTCAACACCTTCACCTTGCCGCCGTGCAGCGCCTGAAAGGCGGCGTGGGTGACCTGGCTGCCGCGCTGTTCGGCACTGACCAGGATGGCGCCCGGTGCCCGGAGCGAATGGAAAGCGGCATCGACGGTGACTGGCATTCCAGCAAAGAGAACGATTTGATCTTCAACTCCAAGGAGGAGCATGTTGTTCAAGGCCAGGGACATGCCGGTGCCATGTTCCGCCTGCATGATTCCGCCGACCGCGTCATTGAGTCCGTTTTTTGAGAGACCCGAGGCGTAACGGAAGGCCCATTCGGCATCGCCCATGCGCGCGGCGGCCACGGTAGGACAGCCTGCGCACCAGGCGCTTTTGCAATTCTCGCGGGCATACGCCCAGGTTGCCTGGGCCTGCTTTCGTTCCACCGCCGAACCGTGAAACGCGCTGGCGATTTCACCGGGAAAAACCGGGTAACACCAACTGCCCGCCTCCACTTTGACGTTCTTTGGATGCTGGGGAAAGATCATCCAGATATCCTGTTCATTCGCTGGGAGGGCGGGGAGTTCGCTATGCAGGAGTCGCCAGTGTTTGGACAGGTCGGTATCCAACGCCAACGCATCGGCGGCGTCGGCGGCTTGTTGGAACGTATCCCGCATGCAGACGATGTCATAGGTTGAATTGGTCCCCCACGCATCGAATGTGGTCGCATAGTATTCGCTATAGATGCTCGGTTCCAGCCGGTAGCGCCCGTCCGGCCCTTTTCCGGCGAGTTTCAGGAGGCCTTCATAATAGAGGGCGACATCCTTGATGATCGGATAGCCCGCCTGAGCCAGGAAGTCACGATCGAGAGTCTGCCGGTAGGCCCACCAGAAGAGGCGCGCGATCCAGGAGCTGGGTCCAATCGAAACGGCCAACGGCAACCAGTTCTCTTCGCAGAGTTCATGGCCCTCGATTCCACCGGCATGGGGATAACGGGCGCCTTCGGTGCCGAAGTAATCGCGGGCATCCTTTTGGCACTGTGGGCGCATCTCGTGATAGAGTCGGACACACGGCTCGAAATACTCCATGCGGTTGGCGCCCATCAGTCCCATGTAAAGCGCCTGGATGTTGACATTGCCGTGGAAATCCGCGCACCAGGGCGGAAAGTTTTCCTTGATCCACATTCCTTGCAGGCCGGGGGAAACCTTGCCGGGGCGCAACGTCGTTGCGCAGAGATAATTGGAAATATACCAGGGCCGTTCGACTTTCGCGTCCGAACAGGAGACCCAGGCGCGGTCCCACTGCAGGGCCCATTGTTTCTTGTGCGTATCGTGCAGGGCATCCCATCCGCGCTGGGCGGCTTGGGTCACCCGGGCACAGGCCAGCGCGCGGGGATCCGGGCTGTCCCGGTGACTGGCCGCCGCCAGATAAAAGGTGACCTCATGCTCTGTGTCGGTGGATGTCTCGCCTATGACCGAACGCTGGGCGCGGGTCAGATGCGGGGTGGGGCCTGCCTGGAGGACGGCGATCGCGTAACGATCGCCTTTTAACATGACTTGTTCCAACCAGGCGAGGGAGCCCTCACCGCCGACCGTGGCATCCGGGAGTAATTGA
The DNA here is from genome assembly GCA_964497135.1 of uncultured Verrucomicrobiota bacterium. Classification (GTDB taxonomy): domain Bacteria; phylum Verrucomicrobiota; class Kiritimatiellia; order CAIKKV01; family CAIJXV01; genus CAIJXV01. The sequence goes on along the minus strand of CAZCDO010000114.1, from coordinate 5,550 downwards.
TGTTTTTCGCGGTTGAGCCGCCAGGTCAGGGATCGCAACGGTAAACGATGTCGCCGGATGCGGAGGACGAGCACCTCGTCGGGCGCCGAGGCAAAGGCATCCATTTCGAAATCCGGGGGAGTGGCCCACATATTATCGAGCCCTGACGCTTCGAACGACGCCCGCCAGGTGGCATCTTGCAGGTGAAGCTCCTGATTAAATTTATTGGTGGCGGATCCTTCGGCGAGGCTTAACCTGAAAAAGCCGCCGTTGATGGCCGTGCTGGGGCGAAAGTGGTCGGCCCACAGGGGATCCGTGGGGAGCAAGGCCTCAAAGGCGGCGCGATCCCCGGCCCGGAACATTTTAAGCAAGTCGGCATAGCGGGTGCCGGGAAGATAACTGCGGTCGTTATTGCGGAGCCAGAGGTCATTTTTACCCAGGAGCAGGGTCAGATTCTCCGGGGGACCATAGACGAGCGCGCCGAAATCGCCATTGCCGAGCGGAACCCCGGAAGACCAGTAAGAGATCGGTCCTTCGGTGGCCGACCAGCGGGGATTATGTTGCGCGAGGTGTGCGGTGAGATCGAAGGAGCCGGGCGCGGCGTCTGCCGGCATGATTTCCCGATTACGGGACCACCAGGGGGATGTGTTGTTCATGGGGCGAAACGCTACCGGCATTTTCGTGTCGCGGCAACAAAAAAGAAGAATACCCCCCCCCTTCGCCGCCTGTGGATGCTGAGTTATCGATCCGGCAAAGCCAGCGAGGCTAGGGCGGTCGAATAGACCCGGCCCCCGATCCCGCCCCACGGATCGACGGCGTCCCAACTCCCGGCCTGAGGTCCACTGGCAACCTGACACGTCAACCATCGGTTTTCACCGGCCGCCAACCGTTGCACCGTTTCCGCATCGGTTGCCAATTCAAAGGCTTTGCCAACGAAATACTGTTGGTAATAATTGGGTTCGGAATTCGTCTGTTCGCCCGGCACCAGACGCCGCAAGGCGGCCAGCAATCGTCGCGCCATGGGATGGACGGTCCTGGCATCGCGCTGCAGGAGGAAGCACACGGCGCCGGCGGCGGTCAGGGTCGTCGGTGAACCGGAGGACTGCTGAGGGGAATGATAGGCGAGCTCGCCGGAGGTGGTAACGGATTGGGCCAGCCAATTCAATCCCCGCTCCACCGCGGGACGGGTTTCGGCGAAACCTTCTCCTTCGGCTCGAATCAGGGCCTGAAGAGGCCAGATGGTGGCCGATGAATTGGGGGTATCGCCCGCGATGTAACCCCATCCCCCGTCAGGATGTTGGGCCCGGATCAGCCATTGGACCGCCCGGTCTCCGGCTGCTTTCCATTCCGGATGATTTTCACGGGATTGTGCTTCGAGCAGCGCCAGGGTGGCCAACCCCTGGTTATAGGTGGCGCCAGATAAGGCTGGCCCCATCAAGCCGTCCTCGCTCATCGTGCTGATCAGGTGCGACACCCCGCGACGGACGTTTTCCGCATAAGGGCTTTGAAATACGTGCGGCTCCTTGTGGATTAACGCCAAAAGGGCCAGGGCGGACACTCCAATACCGAACTGGGGTTGCGCCCCCCAGGTTTGTGCATCCCACCGACCATTCGGTTCCTGCGCAGTCTGCAACCAATCCAGCGAATGGCGCAACAGTAGTGGCGTGGGTGTGCCGGTGTCATTGGGGCGAAGGGGAGCGGGTTGGGCGGGATGTGCGACGAGGAGCGAATCCGGCGTGCCAGCCGGTTGGTTACGATGGAAGCTGAACAATGCCAGAATCGCCAGACCGGCCAGAATAGCCATCGTGGCAGCGATTTTGAAAGGCGCTGAGGTGAACCCGGGGAAGAGGGGCCGGGTGGTGTTGTCACCGCGAGCGGCGGGCGAAGACCCCGGCCATCGGCCGGGGCCAAAGTTCGGGCGGGGCACGGGGGTTGGAGCCGGGCGTTGCCAGTCCGACGCCGGAATCTGCGCCAGTACCTTGGGCGCCAGGTCGGAGGATAGCGGTTGCGGTTCCTGGATTTTCATCCGGTTAAACAGCCGTTCCAATTCGACCTGCGCAGCCCGGCAGGTGGCACATTCCTGGAAATGCCGTTCCCAGTCACGTTTTTCGTCAGCTGATAAGGAGTCCAACCAATAGGCGGGAAGATCAGCTTCGCGCGGACAGTTCTCCGCTCCTCCGAACTGTGCGTTGTTGGGATTGGAGGGACGACCTCCATGGCTTTTCGCACCTCCCTCCCCCCGGCGCGGGGGAGGGGCTGGGGTGAGGGGGATCCGACCACCGGGGCGTCCACCGGCTTGTGAGGGCTTATTGTTCGGCGTCATTATTCCAAACCTCCTTCAATTGATTGAGTGCCGTGAATACCCGCGATTTGACGGTGCCCAGCGGAATCCGCAGGATTTCGGCGATCTCCTCGTATTTCAGGCCCTGGTAGAAACTCAACACAATGACACTCCTCAATTTTTCCGGCAGACGGCGCAAAGCGGCATCGGCATCCATTTTCAACCGCGAAGCGGGGTGTCCGCCATCGGAACTGCGCGGGCCATCCGCTTCCAGGCGGCGGGTCAATTCCTCCCGTTTGCGGAATTGGCGCAGGAGATCCAGCCAGGCATGCCGGGCCACGGTATACAGAAAGGAGGTGAATTTGGCCGTCGGCTGGTATCGATCCCGATACTTGTAAACCCGGATAAACGTTTCCTGCGCCAAATCTTCCGCATCCGTATAAGCGCCCATTCGGCGGAAAAAGTTCACCAAGGGTTGTTGATGACGACGCACCAGGCTTTCCAATGCCTCAGGATGGCCCTCGCGGATCTGGGCCATCAAGGCGGCATCCTCATCGGGAAGGGCTGGGGAATTGGGCGAATGAACTTTCATGAGTGAGCCGCAGGATCCCCCTCACCCCGACCCTCCCCCGCGCCGGGGGGAGGGAGGCGAAGGAGAGGGCGGGAACGGTTATGATCCTTGAAGAAGTGACCAGCGAAAGCCACACGCCCGATCCTCTCGTTATTTCGAGATAAAAATGGACCTCTGCGTCGGGGGATTTTGGCTCTTCCCTCCCTCCGGCGCGGGGTGAGGGGGAGCTGAGACAGAGAGTCCATGGCATGGATTTTCTTGGGTAGAGTAGGCTTCATGTTTAAGCAGGAATGTAAGGTGGGAGGCGCGCTCCGTCGCGCCGAAGAGCTGAAACCCTCAATATTCCGCCAAAATCTCCTTTTGTTTTGCCTCGTAAACGTCCTGCGTGATCAGGCCATCCTCGCGCAATTGTTTGAGTTTTTCCAGCCGGGCTCGGGGCGAGTTCCCGTCGGATTCTTTCGTTGGGGACGCCGCTGGAGCGGGAGGTGGCGGCGTTGGCGCGGCAGTTGCACTGACGGGCGGCGGTTTCCGGTCCATCAAGGTGGCGCGAATATCGGCGGCCGCTCGGGCCAATAAGGAGCCCAGTACCCGATGGGTGTGCCGGTTGATCGTTTCATTCGGATGGAGCGTGTCCAAGACCGTTTCGTCATTAACCGTGCCGGAGTCGTAAACCTGCGAAAGCAGGAGGGCCCGATTTTCATCCGTCACCTGGACCTGGATGGACAAGCGGACCTGGGGGGTAATCGCCATGGTCAAATTGCGGATCTGGTTGAAGGCATATTCATAGGAGAGCGGTTTGATCCGGATCACCGCCGAGTAACGGACCGTGGAATCGATGCGCGGCGCCGTCACACAACCGTCCTCGAATAATTCCTGCAAGATCCGCTCGGAACTCCGGGCGACAATCCGGCCCAAAGGCAATTCCATCGTGACCCCGCCGGCATGGAAACTATTGGGGCGGCCCCGAAACACATAGGCCTCATCCGCCGGTTCGACCAGCAACAGGGCCCGGCCCGGCGCCGACAGTCCGGGAGAGAGGACGGACGGCACATAATCCGGATGGTATTCGACCCGCCGGGTGATACAACCCATGCTGGTCAACGTCAAACCCAGAAGTCCAACCCAGAGTATTTTACGACACATTGCGCACCTCAACAGTTCCGGATGGTTACAGGTCGTCAGTGAACCCTTTACCCTTACCATATTTTGAGATGGCAGCCACCCGAAAATATGCGAAAATAGACGGCTTGCGTTCGATTCGCCATTTCCGTATTCTCCCCGACCGCTTGCCCTCTGAGCGATCTGCGGCGGGAGCAGATGAGTGCCAGATTAAGGAGACGAAATGGTCGGTAACAATTTAACAATGCGCCGATGGGGAGCCATCCTGATGGGGTGGGTCTGCTGCGCTGTGGCATGCAATGCGGGCCCCGAGTCGGCGGCAGATCCCGTGGCGGACTTATGGCAGCGATTTGAACCCACCCACCCGACGGTCAGTTTGGATTACAAGGTGACCTATCACCTGTTGGCGTTGGAACTGAAGCGGTTGGCGGTGGCGCACGCGGATGTGACCGAGGGGGTCTGGAGCAACCGTGCGACGGGGCGGGTGACACCGGCTTGTTTTGTCGATTTTCACTTGAATACCGAGGAGCCCACCCAGAACGTCGACCGGGTCCGGGTGGCCTTGCACAACCGGATCAGCACGGTTCTGACCCTGCCCGACCTGGAGGCCCTGCATTATGTGAAGCGTTCGGACGAACGTTTCAATCTGGCTTTCAAACATCAGAAGATCGATAACCGGGAAGTGTTTGACTTGGAATCGGGAGCGCTGGTTTATCATCGGATTGATTGGGTGACGGGCGAGGAGACCAACAGTGTGCCGGGCGCGGAGTATTTGCAACAGCAGAGCCGCGAGATCCAGCGGTTCATGAAGATGATTTTCGCCTTTTATTCCGGGCGCTTGAAGCCCTCCGAAACCAACGAGGATTTCAAGATGTTTGTTTACACCGAGGGAATGCTGGTGCCCTTCGATGTGCGGGCGGAGACGAAACGCCGGACGATGGACGTTCTGGGGCGGTCGATTCCTTCGTTATGTCTGCGAGCCCGGCCGGGCCCGGAGGCCAAAGGGAAGGGGCGGAACTTTGCGCTGTATGCGGCGTCCTTTGAGGATGTGGCACAACAGACCGGGTCGGAGCCCCTTCGGGATCTGGCGCGGCAGAGTTTGGAATGGAGTATGGTTCCGCTGGTCTCGGAGTTCGGTCTGTTTATCGGCACCGTGCGGTGCGTTTTGACGGATATCGGTGTCGAGTCCGGAGAGGGTTTGCAGGCGGACGCCTCCGCTGGGAAAAGGGTCGATACTCAGCGCGTTCCGCACCAGGTAGACGGGCCCGTCGGTCCCGGTAAGAATAATCTGCTTCCGTAATCACTTCAAAGCGGCAATTCCCGGCCGATTTCAGAAATACCCACCCCCCGCTTCGCGGACCCCTCCCAGGAGGGGACCCTCCCGAGGCGATTCCACCTGCACGGAAGGCCCTTTCCCTGACAGAGACGGGATCCTGCCGAAAAGATCGTACCTCTACGGAAGGCCCTTTTCCCGACGGAGAGGAGAACATGCCGAAAAGATCCCCTCCTGGGAGGGGTCCGCGAAGCGGGGGGTGGGTTGACAGCAGTGACCGATGTAATTGTTTTTTCCCCCATTGTTTGATAAACGTTGCGGAATGAA
>CAZCDO010000113.1:0-12776 GCA_964497135.1 uncultured Verrucomicrobiota bacterium | reverse complement strand
TCGGGCCTACTCCGTCCGCCAAGGCGTGACTACGAAGGCTGGACGAGACGGCCCTACCGCGGAGCACAAATGCCTATCCCATTCCCCCAAATGTGGGAGGCGCGCTCCGTCGCGCCGATCCGGTCCCTGCCCTTGGAATCATCGGCGCGATGGAACGCGCCTCCCACCCTCAAGATGGAGGGGATCAATTTCCGCTGGGTCCCCTCCCGCGGAGGGGTGGCCGAAGGCCGGGGTGGGTCTTCCCCGGCAGAGTTGGGTACAGATAACCTGACCCCAATTAGCGCATTTCACCGCGCCGGGTCGGACGGCTGGCACTGCAATGATTTGAGTTGATTCTTCATTCGGAGATCGTGCAATCGTTGGGCAACCTGCGAATAGGTCTCATTCAGTCGCCGGATTCGGTCCTGCAGGTGCGTGAGTTCAGACTTGCGACTTGAGGCAAGCACATAAGCGGATCGCCACCTGTTCTCCGAGTCCTCCAGCGCACGGATCGTTCGCGTGAGTTCGCCGTGTCGTTGGCGCAGAGCGTCGTCCCCGAAAACGGAGGAGAGTGAATTCGTGTTGGTGACGATGGGGTGCGTCGCTTCAAGCAGGAACAACTCCTGTTCAAGCCGTTCCCGTTCTCCAACGATGAATTCCAGCCTTTCGAGTTCAGCCTTGGATCGCGCCTTGACCAGGTGGATTTGATTAAGTCGTTCATATTCAATTAAATCGTCTTCCGCACTTCGGATTTCCTCCTCGAGCATCGCGAGATCATTTTTGTATATTGAGATGAGATTTGTGGCGGATCGAGTCTCTGCCGATTTGTCCAAAACTCGTGAGCATCCACAAGCAAGCAGGCAGAGGCAAAAGCCTATTTGAAAAAATTTCATTTCATCCCCTTGCAGAACGTTTCCTTTGCGGGTCCAAGCTACCCGCCGTCAAAGTGTCCGGCCTTACTTTCGGGTTTTCGTCCGCCATGTTTTCCAATAAAGATCATGAGCGGAATCAGGACAACCGCCCAGATCAGTGAGACTGCCAGAAATCCAAACGCAATTACCCAAAGGGTCAAAGCCGCAATAAAGGTTTCCGTTATATCCCGCCGGATCAGCCACCAAACCAGAGAAAAGATCATTGACGCGCCAAACAAGCGAATGAGCATCCTCCTCCACTTTGGCCATTCGGGTCCCTCTACTCCATGGGCAGGCATGACCATCTTTCAAATTCCTTTTGTGGATATCAAATTCACCAGACTATGGTGTCTGACGCCATCATTGGACGGGTTTATTTTATGGTTCAATGGGAATGGGCTTCGACATAGGACCGAAGAACGGCGTTGATCCGCGTTTGATACCCTCGGCCCTGCTTCCGAAACCACGCCACAACTCCGGGATCCAAACGAATGGAAAGAGCGGATTTCTTCTCCGGCATCCGAATGACCATTTTTTGAAAAACAGACCGATCAACGGGCGGAATATCGGAGAAATCAATGTCCGCGTCTTTCATACGACGGAGCCGCTGCCAATCAGTTCCCGACTTCTTCTGTGTAGATAGTTTGTTCATGTCGAAGAAAATGTATATACATCTCGTATCTACGTCAATTAGTTTCTGCATGTGGTCCTAGAACGTGGGCGCATCTGCGATTAGGTGCACCGAAATCGCATTGATTCAGGGTAAAGGTTATAATAACCCGTGGATTGCTCTTTCTTTGGCGGTGGATTTTCGCTCCTCCCTCCCCCCGGGGCGGGGGAGGGCCCGGGGTGAGGGGGATCCTCCGAAACGAGAACCGGGTTTCCAAAGAGCCCCCTCACCCTACCCTCCCCCTCGCCGGGGGGAGGGAAAAATCAGCAACTCTTGCGAAACCAGAAAGAAAAGTAGCCTTAGCATAATACGCATTATTGACACAGGTGTCTTTATTGCGTATTTTATTTACATGACAACAACCTCCCATCCTATCGCCTGGATCGAGCAGTTTCACCTCCTGTTCCTGGATCAGTTGGGCCGAAAGCTCGATAAAGCCCATTATGCCCTGAAGGGCGGATGCAACCTTCGCTTCTATCTCCGCAGCATTCGTTATTCGGAGGATATTGATCTCGATGTGCGAACCATCCCGGTGGATACCTTGCGGGACCGCGTGAATCAGATTCTCGCAGGGAATTCCTTTGCCCGGATCTTGCAGGCGCGCGGGTTGGCGATCACGCATTGCTCCACCCCAAAACAAACCGAGACCACCCAACGCTGGAAACTAACCCTTACGGTACGGGGTTTGGAGCTGCCCTTGCACACCAAAATCGAGTTCTCCCGGCAGGGCATGGGTGAGCCGATTGCCTTTGGGCCGGTCGACAGCTTGCTCATGCGCGAATATCAACTCACTCCCATTCTCGCCAGCCATTATCCCCCCGAGGCCGCCTTTCGCCAGAAACTCAATGAGCTGATCCACCGCTCTCAGACTCAGGCCCGTGACATTTTCGATCTCGATCATCTGCTCCGCTCCGGAGTTTCGCTCCAGGACATGGCCCTGCCGGTCCGCTGGGAGGACGGGCAAAAGAATGCCCTGGCCATTTCATACGACATTTTCAAGAGCCAGGTACTTTCCTATCTGGCGCCAGACTATCAGGCCCAGTATGCCGCCCCCGAAATATGGGATGAAATGGTGCTTCGTGTGGTGGAGGCGCTGAAAGGAGCGCCCCCGTGAAGCTCGTGGAAGCCCTGACACAGCTTCAGCGTCTGGAGCAACCGATCCTGGAGACGGGAGATGCGGCTGTCATTCTGGGCGTCGGGAAATCCCATGCCAGCAAGATCCTCGCCCGGCTAGCCGAAGCCAGCCATCTTCTAGCGTTGCGGCGCGGGGTATGGGCCTTCCCCGGCCGGCTCGATCCCCTGTCGCTTCCGGAGCGGCTGACCGCCCCGCAACCGGCCTATGTCTCGCTCCAAAGCGCGCTTTATCATCATGGCATGATCTCCCAGATTCCCTCTTCGATCTATGCCGTCTCCCTCGCGCGAACCCGTCTTTACGAGACGCCCCTTGGCGATGTCTCGGTCCACCATGTCGCCCCCGCCTTCTTCCTCGGCTTTGAGACCCTGGGCGAAAAAGGCATCCGCATCGCCCGTCCCGAAAAAGCGTTGTTGGATGTGCTCTACCTCGCCCCGGCCCGAAATCGCCTGTTCTACAAACTACCGGAAGTCGAACGCCCGGAGGGATTCGATGTCGATGAAGCGCATCGCATGATAGCCCTGATCCCGTTTCGTGCCCGCCGGAACATGGTGGCCAAGGCGTTCGAGCAATGGATCGAAACCACACCGGGGGCTATCGGCGCCTGACGAAAGCCAGCACCGTGCCTCACCGTTTAAGGCGCTCCATCTGAGCCAGCCCATAGGTCTCGCTCTACCTCTGGATTCCTCAACGGCGCTCACACGCACCTACTACCAACGCCTTTTTCTCCGTTTGTAGTAGCGCCGCAAGAGGCGCGTGACTGCTCTTAAAGCGGCAGTCCTAAAGTCAGACCAGCCCTATTGTCGTGCGGAAGAATGGTTGTCCACAGGCAAGTTTGAGGTGGAATCCCAAACCTCTCGGGCCGTCGTATTCGCGCTCTCCGGCTCGCTAACCTGGACGGTCACGGGGATGCGTCCCCAGTGGCGCCCGGACGCCGCCACCTGTTCTTCACTGATATGAACCCGAAGAACAGGACTGGCTGTTCCGCCTGCCAGGCGCGTGAACACGGTTTGGAATCGATCAAAGGCCCCCGCCTCTGCCGAATTGCTCCCGGCAAAAATACACACCAGATATCCCTCATCCAGGGCCGCCCGCGCGGTCTGCAGGGCCTGCACCTGGTGTCGCGGCGTGTCGCCCATCGAAATCGGAATGACTCCCATCCCCTGCAAGATCAGCTTCGACCCCATCCCCCCGGGTACAAATGCGGGGTCCACCAGAAATCGAATGCGTCGCTGGGTGGTCGCCACCAATCGGGCCGCTTCAAAGGGCGACACCGGATTGCTCACCAGCAAGGCCCCGCCTTCCAAAGGAAGCCGGTCCCGCCCTTCCACCTCAATCCGACAATAGGACCGGGTCACGATCAAAACCATAAAACGAATGAAAAAGTCGGGCAGGGACCAAAACGCGACCAGGGTCAGCGCAAAAGTCAATCCGCCCATCAGGACAAATCCTTCGCCCGCCGTCAGATTAAAGACGGAATTCAGTTTCACCAGGACGGCGGCGAGGATCACCCCCACCCACCCCAGGAAGCCGGCCGCCGCCAGGATTTCGCCCATGCGCTCGCGCGGTGCGCGGAATTGAATGAAGGCATCAACGGGTATGATGAATAACCCGGCGCCGATTCCCGCGACGAACACCCAGGCCGCAATCTGCCAGGGAACGGCGGGCACGAAACGCAAGGCGGTCACGCTGATCGCCAATAGCAGGGCGCCGATGGGCACGATCCCGAACTCGATATTTCGTCCGGAAAGGCGGCCCGCCAACAGGGCGCCCAAAGCGATCCCGACCGCCGCAAAGAAAAACAGGTAACCGCTTTTTTCCTGGGTCCACTGGAGATGTTGCATGCCGTACGGGATCATGTTGAGCTGTAAATAGGCGCCCAACAGCATGAAATAACCCGAGGCCAGCACCGCCAGCAACAGAAACCGGTCCTTGCGGATGGACCAGAGTGTCACCGCCAGATCCTTCAAAAACCAGATCGGGAACCGCCGGGTACTCTGCCCCGCCGGCGTCGGCCCCATTCGAAGCGAACACAGCCAGCCGACGACGGCTATTCCCATGCAAAACCATTGCGCCCGCCGGTAATCGAGCCCTACCAGGTTGGCGCTCCACGGCGCCAGGGCGGTTCCCAGGATGATCGCCACGTAGGTCAACATCACCAGAATCCCGTTGGCCCGGGACAATTGATCGCGGGGCACCAATTCCGGAATGATTCCATACTTGGAGGGACTGAATAGCGCGCTTTGAGCCGACATCAGAAAAAGCGCGGCATACAATACATCCGGCCGCTGCAGGTAAAAACCGGCCAGGCCCACCGCCATCACCAAAATCTCCAAGGCTTTCGCCCACACAATGATCGTCCGTTTACGGTAGCGATCCGCCAGCCAGCCGGCCCACGGGGTGAAGATCAGAAACGGCAGGGCAAAAAAGGCACCGGCCTTGAAAACAATATCATTGGCTGATTCCCCTCCCATCAGGGTGATCAGGAAGAAAATGACAAACAACTTGAAGATGTTGTCATTGAGCGCCCCCCAAAACTGGGTGGCATTCAACCAATGAAATGAGGCGGAAAATCGATCCTGTTTTTCAGTTTCAGGATGGCTCATTTTTTCACCTTCAACTGATCGGTGAAGCTCAAAATGGTGCGGCGGCGGGCGATCGTGACGGCGACGCTGAAACCGCCCTTCGTCGGTGTGACAGCGACCTTACCGGGGATTGAACCGGGCACCAACAAGGTCGCCAGGGTGAAGGCCAACTCCTGTTTCGCGGAGCACCAGCGGAGCATCGTCGCACCCACACCCGGTGTGGTGGGGGCGCCTTGAGCGGTAAACAGACCCGCCGGCCGATCACAGGCATAGGAAATGAAAAGCCTTTCCCGCCGGCCTTTAAGCCGGGCACAGCCGGCACCGGCGGTGACCGTCGTGAAGGTGTGCAAACGGGACTCGACCCGACCGACGTGGGGAAGTTCGATGCGATCCAGGATGAGAAAGGCGGGGGCATCCAGCAGGATGAACGCGCGGGCACAGAGGGTGACGACCAGACCGTCGCGCATATCGCCAAACGCGGCGGAGGCGTCCAGGCGAAAGCCCTGGCTCTTGCTGACCCGGGGAAACTTGAGCGACGTGGTGATGACACTCGATGAAGGGGCGATCCCCACCCCATTGATGAGGATCGTGTTTTTCGAGGCCGGACCCATTTCAAAAATGTCCCAACGTCGCGCACTGAAGGTGGTATCGAGGTATTCGCCGGGCATCAGGTTGGTGACCATGGATTCATCGCCGGCGACGCAGTGAAAGGAGAGCAGATCCAGGTGGCTGTGGGGCACTTTCGTGGTGCCGCCCCGGGCGGCGAGGAAGAGCCGCGGACCGGGCATGCGATCCGCAAGAATCAGCCAGTCTTGTCCTTGGTATCGGCGACCGAAGGGTACGGCAGGGGTGACCTTTCCGGGGCTGATTCGCGGGTGGAGCAAGAGCATCTCCGCAGCATCGGGCCACTCATCCATCCGATCGTTAAGCTGGCCGATGCGGGGCTCGAGCATGGACAGGATATCGTCACACCCCAGGCGCCGCGCCACCTCGAAGTGGAAGGGCAGAGGGTGGAAATGGTTGACATCACCAAAACTGCACGGCACCTCGTTGGGGGAGAAATCCACGGGGAAGCGCAGCGTGGCCTTCGTGGCGGGGCGCCGCAAAAGCGGGTGCTTTCGGCCGGTGGCATTCTCGTGGCTCAGCAGGTACATGAAGGCGTATCGCATGCCGTAGTTCCAGTAGCCGATCCCCTCGGGCCATGCGCCATCGGTTTTGTCGAGTTCGAGGAAATAGGGCTGGAATGAGCGCTCGACGCGCGGCAGAACACGCCGGGCCGCGGGCACTTCCCCGAACATCGCCAGGGCGAGCATGCCCGCGCCTCCGGCACAAACGGTGTTCCAGTTGCTCGACGGGTGGCCGTACCACCAGGCGCACTGGCCCGGGACCGTCGTCCGGGTGTGATGCAAAAACGGAGCAAACACCCACTTTTCGGCAATGCCCTGGAACCGTTGCCGCTCGGGGATGGAGAGATCGTCGTGGAGCCAGTCGTAGGCAATGGCCAGCGTCGTGGCATTTTCGCCATAGGACAAGTCGAACATGGCCAACGGATCGGGATTTCCCTTCCGCCAGGTAATCCACGACCAGTATTCCCAAGCGCCCATCGCATCGATGTGCGCCACCGCCGCGTCGCGAAAACGGCGATCCGCGGTCATCAACCATCGAACGAGCAGGGTCACCACGCGGCCCTGATTCACCCGGGCGCGGAGCAGGTGTTCGTTATGCACATCCCGGGTATAGGCGAAGTCGGTGGTTTTCAATGCCTCGTCGGCGAACCGGGCGACGCCCTCCGCCGCGCGGACCAGAACCGGGTGCTTCAGCCGCTCGTTCCGGAGACGGGCAATCTGGTCGGGGGACACATACAGTCGGGGATGCACATGAAGATTCATCGAGAGCCTCCGTAAATGGCAAAAAACGTGCCAAAAACCAGGGTGAAACACAAGCCCAATGATCCGGACAGGCGACCTTGACTTTATTCCGGTTCCCCGCCATTCTTTTATCGATTTTTTGCTCAACATGGCATTGTCGAATATCAGGTCACATCTATGACTGCTCCATCCACTCAAAACACGGCTGCGGGCTTACGGCTTGGAATCTGGGGACTCGGCCGGGGGCAAAGTTTCATCCATTCGGCAACCGCGTTGAATATCGATATTGTCGCGGGTTGTGATTTCCATGAAAACATGCGGGAGAAATTCCGGACCCATTGCCCCGATGCCTTCATCACCGCGGATGAAAACGAATTTCTGGCGAGAGATTTCGATGCGGTGCTCATTGCCACCTACTGCCCGGACCACGCCGCGCACGCGATCAAGGCGTTGAAAGCCGGCAAACACGTCTTGAGCGAAGTCACAGCATTTTTCACCCCGGCTCAGGGCGTAGCGCTCATTGAAGCGGTTGAATCCTCCGGCAAAGTCTATAATCTCGCGGAAAATTATCCGTTCACCGTGGAAAACATGTATCTGGCGAAACTGTGGCGCGAGGGTTTTTTCGGCGAACTCGCCTATGCCGAATACGAATACGTCCACGGGTCGGGGCGCGCCTACTACAATCCGGATGGCACCCCGCTGGTGCTGGGCAACCGGGCCCACCTCTGGCGCGGTTGGCTGAACTATCATTATTACTGCACCCATTCGCTGGGACCGATCATGATCATTACCGGGTTGCGCCCGGAACGCGTCGTCGCACTGCCTTCGGAGGTGCAGAATTATGGCGTGATCAAGGGCCGGGGCCGCAAGATCGATGGCCTCCTGCCCGGGCTCGGGGCCTTCGCCCCTTCGCTGATCACGATGAGCAACGGGGGACTCGTGCGGAATCTGATGGGGGGAACCACCGCCGACAGCCATCACCAACGCCTCTTTGGAACCAAGGCCGCCGCGGAAATGCACCCCTTGAAACTCAAGGTCGGGGCGACCGGCTCGGCCTTCACCATCGCCGTCAAACCCACCTGGAGTGAAATGGGCGAATTCGCAGAAAACGCCGGACATGGCGGTGGCGATTTCTGGGAGCTTTACTACTTTGCGCGACAAATCCGCACGGGCGAAAAGGCACCGTGGGATATCTATGCCGCCGCCGATGTCACGCTCGCCGGAATCCAGGCCCTGCGCAGTGCCGAGGCCGAGGGCATGCCGATGGTAATCCCTGATTTCCGCGACCTCGCAATTCGGGACCGGTACCGCACCGACTACTGGCAACAGAAACACATCGATCCGGACCGGATTTTCCCGGACGATCAGGATTTCAAAATTACCGGCGATTTCAGTCCGGCAATGCTCGCCCTGATCAAGTCGGCGACCGAGGTCAGGAAGGCCCTGGACGCGATCAAGGTGTTCCCCGCCGCTCTTCCCGAAGACAAATTCCGAATCATCGACCTGGTCAAAAGCGTTCGGGACTCAGCTTCGGAATACGCGGAGATTTATGCCCGGGCGCGTAAAATCGCCGATGCCTATCCCGACGCACAGGGAGGGCGCGCGATCTTGGAAATGCTGACCGATATCGGCGAGGACGTGCGCGTGTCGGACCCGAAGGCCTTCAGGGAATTCCTCAACGATTTTCTTTTGCAGAAATAACCGGTTCGGGAAGGCAACCGCGCACCCCATCGCAAGCCGTCGGATTTCGGTCAGGCCAGACCAGCCAGGGATAATCCCGCCCGATGGCCACCACGTCGCAATGGCTGGCCACTTCAAAGGGAACCATGGCATTCAAACCCAATTCGCGATAAAGGGGAATGGAGGGACGGCAATCGCCATCGGTATCGACCTTGAACGCGATTCTCCGTGGTTGCCTTTTTGTGCGGCTTTCAAGAGCGCGGCGTAGGCCGGGAACAGGAAACGGCGCAGGAAATCCGGCGAAATCAGGAGTCCGTGATTGCAACAAATGTCCTCGGCGAAAAAAATCTCGTCGAGTTCAACGTGCGCCTGCACACTCGGAGCGCAAGACCGGTATCCCGCAAAGGCAAAAATGTCAGTAAACCTTACATTATCGAGGGTCGATTCCATCGACTGAAATAATCCGCTTATGCAATATTAAATTGCAACATGTCTATTTGCAATATCTTAGAACAGAGCAGCATATTCAAAACTAATTTTGGCATATTACTTGCTATGTATCAGCTTGAACAACCAAAGGGAGAACGACAATGAAAAGAAGTGTTTTGGGAGTCATAGTGGGGGGTTTGCTGGCGGCCAGTTTGGTGAGTGCGGAAGTGGTATCGTACATACCCTATCCGGATGCGGGAACGGCGAATCCCGACACCTACACGTTTCAAGCTTGCGGGAACGGCGACATCATCGCCTATTTCTATGGTAGCGATGCCGATTTAGGGAGCGAAATTGGTTTGGTTGTGAATAACCTGACCTTGGGAACGTATGGGCTTCCGAACCACGCTTCGGCGTACGGGCAATCGTTCAATATGGGGTATGCGAACAGCGGCGACATTCTCGAGTTTTTATTGATCGTGTCATCCGGCGATATCTGGTCCTCGAACCCGAGCGACAATGTGGATGGGTTAAATCATGCCTATTCCGCTGCTTTCGCCGGCGATAACTTCATCCCCGCCGGGACCTACGTGGGATTCGAAGACCTGCCGCAATTGGGCGATAAAGACTACAATGACCACCAGTTCGTCTTCACGGGCGTTTGCGTTCCCGACGGCGGAACGAGTTGCCTCCTGCTGGGCCTTGGGCTGGCGGGACTGGGAATGATCAAGCGTAAACTGGCCTGACACGAAATAGTTTGATCCATCGGTAACAAAAGAAGGGCGCCTGAAAAGGCGCCCTTCTTGTTTTTTGAGCATTCCCGGGTTTGACACCCCACCCCCTGCTCGCTAGGATACCGGCTGTCCGCGAAAGGGCTTAAACCATGGATACCGTCCCGGTATTTTTTATCAGTGTCTGGCTGAAATTCTTCTTTCTCTTCACCCCGTTTTTCGCGTTGTCCATGTTTCTCAGCATGACCCGGGGCGACACCGAAGCCCAACGCCGAAAGCTGGCCCTGCAAATCGGCGGAGCGGTCGGGGTCCTGTGCCTGGCACTTTTTTTCTTCGGCCGCGTGCTTTTCTCCCTGTTCGGGATCACCGTCGATGCCTTTCGCGTCGGCGCCGGGGCCCTGCTTTTCCTTTCCGCCGTCAGCCTCGTTCGGGCCGCGCCGGATGCGGTCCCGGACCGGACCGAGGAGGATATTGCCGTTGTTCCACTGGCCATGCCCATCATTGTCGGCCCAGCCACCATCGGCACCCTGCTGGTACTGGGCGCTGAAATCACCGAGCCTGCCCGGAAGGGGCTGGGCTGTCTGGCCCTGCTTCTGGCGGTGGGATGTGTAGTCATCATCCTGTTAGCCGCGTCTTTCATTGAACGGGCGATGGGCAAAAAAGGGGTCAATATCCTCAGCAAAATCACCGGCCTGGTGCTCGCCGCGCTCGCCGCCCAGATGATCCTGACCGGGATCCGTCAATTTTGGGCATGAAACATCTTTTCCAAAAGATTGGCCGTGAAATCAATTACTACCGGGCCCTGCTCTACCATCCGCGCACCCCGCGGATATCCCGCTGGCTTCTGGCCATCGCCATCGCCTATTTCATATCGCCCATCGATCTGATCCCGGACGCCATTCCGATTCTCGGCCAGTTGGATGACCTGCTCATTGTTCCCACCCTCATGTCTCTCGCGCTGGCTTTTATTCCGGCGGAAGTCAAAGCCGAATGCCGAGCCAACACAGCTATTAGCAACAGGTAAAGTGATCAGCCGCCCTCCCATCGGCGGAACCGACGACCCCGCCGCTGAATCACGGCCCTGATTCGATGGGTTCAAAGACTGGGAACCGCGAACTGGGAATAACCTTGAATTGATCAACGCGGGTGCGAACAATAAACAATGCAGCATATTCGGGCCGCTGTTCAATCCACTCCAGTCCCCGTTCGGGTCCCATCACGAACAGCGTCGTAGCCAAACCGTCGGCGATCAGCCCGCAGGGCGCGATCACCGTAACACTGGCCAGTTGATGACGGAGGGGACGGCCAGACACAGGATCCAAAATATGAGAATAGACCTGCCCCTCTGGATCTTTGAAATAGTTGTACATATCGCCCGATGTTGAAAGCGCCCGGCCGGAAAGAGACACCACGGCGCTCAAATCCGTTCCTCGGGGAGAATCGTAGAGGGGCCTGGCCACCCCCACCCGCCATGGCTTGCCTTCCGCATTGAACCCAAAGGCCATAATCTCCCCGCACACAGAAACGAACACGTTCGTATAACCCCGTTCGAAAAGGACCCGCGCGGCTTCATCCGCCCCATATCCCTTGGCCACGGCGCTCAGATTCAATTTTAGAGCGGGAATATCCTTTTGGAGTTCATCGCGCGAGGTGACTGTTAAATGGCGGGCACCGCTCTGGCTGAGGCAATCCTGAATTTCTTTTTCGGAGGGGGGATTGAACTTTCGGCCGTCCGGACCGAAGCCCCAGAGATTGATCAATCCAGCCAAAGTCGGGTCGAAAGCACCCCCGGAATCATGATACAGCATTAGCGAATGACGAACCACTTTGGCGAATTCAGCCGATACTTTGAATGGCGCCAGGGTCGTGCTGTTGTTAAAATGGGACAGTTCGCTATCCGGACGATAGTGCGACATTTCCCGATTAATCTCGTCAAACCGTTTTTCAACCATCGCTCGTAATTCTGAAGCGAGGGCGGCATCCTGCGCTACTCCGGCTATTTTCACCAGGTAAGTGGTTCCCATGGTGCGGCCTTCCCAAGTCAAGAGCGGAGGCGCACTGGGCAGCTCTTCCGCCATGGCGACTGATAGAAGTCCCACAGAAAGAGCGCATACGATCCGTCTAACATAGCGCACGATCGGACATCCTTTCCGCCCTCTTCAAGGAACACTGATCATATAGAAGGCGCTGGCGGTGGAAACCGTATCGGTATAACAGTTGATGGGAGCAGAGTCAACAATCCCTGTCTGCAACGGAGTGAATCCGGCTGTCAGGTCGGTGGACTTATGCAGGGTATAGGTTTTTCCCGGCACGCTGTACCAGCGGATGACGAATTGATCGCTCCCAGCTCCGGGCAACGAATTGACCACGCTAATCGCAAAGCGGGAAGACGGGTCCGTGGGCAGCGTACCGGCCAGGTATTCCTCCAAATTGGACAAACCGTCCTGGTCGAAATCGTCTTCGGACAAAACATCCCAAACCGTGTGCAAGGCATCCGTGGGGCTGGCATCCGCGATCTGTTGGTCCGTCGCGTCAGGAATCCCGTTCAGGTTGATGTCATTGGGACTGGCGGTAATAATGCCCAAGCCGGCTTCGTCTTCTGCCGTTAGAACAACTCCGCTCTGAGCGCGGACCCGCAGTCCCAGCGTGAGATGGGGCAAGCTTAGGCTGGTGACCGGGGTAAGTGGGTCAGAGACGTTGACCACCGCCCCCTGATTTCGAGCATCCACCAGATACGTGTAGGGTCCGGACGAGGCGATGCCGAATCCCGGTCCCGAAAACGATTGAACCA
>CAZCDO010000112.1:0-12788 GCA_964497135.1 uncultured Verrucomicrobiota bacterium | reverse complement strand
CCCTCCAATTTCGCGAAATCTACAGGTTTGCGCAAAGATTCCATGGCAATCTCCTTGGCCGTTAACCTGGATTCGGTAGTTCAAAGAGCTTTGACAGGATAACAGGTTGTTAATATTCAGGATTTAAAATCCTGTCAGACGGCACTTTTCTCTTTGACTGCCGCCGCCAGGATCCGGAGATTCTCGTACGGCGCATCCAGGGGGACGGCGCATTCGGGTCCGATGATGTCGATGCCCGCCCGCAGTTTTTCCTGCACATCCTGAACAATGGCGTCGCGTGTGCCGTTGCGGATCAGGGCGATATTGCTGGTGCCGCCCATCAGCGCCATCTGCTCGCCGGCCAGTTTCCGGGCCGTCGTAGTGGGGACCTTGGAGTCGAAATGGAAACATTCGACGCCGGTTGTGCGGATATATTCCAGGCGGTCAGCGGTATCCCCGCAGATATGGAGGATCAGGGGGCAGGCAATGCGTTCGTGAAGTTCCTGATGGATCTCGGCCAAAAAATCCCGGTAGATTTGCGGCGAGCACAGATCGCGGGTGCAGTGATCCCCGAGCGTAATGGCGTCAACTCCGCTATCCACCTGGGCATTGGCGAAAGCGACGGTGACCTCGATCAGTTGTCGCAGGATCCGTTTGACGCGATCCGGTTCCAGCAGGGAGGATGCCAGGAATTCCTCGACGCCGAACACGTGATAGCCCAGGGTCCATGGCCCGAAAACTTTGCCCACGACGGCCACCTCACCCCCGAGCTCTTTCTTTAACAAACGCAGGGCTTCCAGCGGAACCGCACACCCGGGCCGGAGCAGGAGATCCGGGGGAATGGCGATCTCCTCGCTGATTGAGGTGCAGATGGGGTGTCCGTCCGGCATGCGCCGGATGTTACCCCAATCGACCCGACAGCCCAACGCGGCCGATTCGTGCCAGACGCTATAGAGCGGCATGACGTTGTCGAAACCCAGCACGGTATGTCCAGCCGCTGCGAGAGCGGCCATGGCCGGGGCCTGAAGGTGGGCCTCCGGGAAAGACACGCCGATCTTTTCCATCAGATCGGTGGTGACGATGGAGGTGGCACTGCCGGTGGCCGCCCGGGAGGCCGGTCGGCGACGCAATTTTGCGAGGAAGATTTCGTTCGGTTTGATGATCGGGGAAACTCCGTGTTACTGAATCGTGAATATCGAGCCGGCAACGACCGGTGCTTCATAGGCGCCCAAGTCGACGAATCCCCCTTGGATGCGCGGGTTTCCCGCCAGATCGCCGGCTCCGGTCATCCAATTCAATCGGATTCCGCGATTGGCAACGGACGCTCCGGGGACGAGCTGGTAATTCCCCTGGGCGGGATCGATGAAGCCGGGCCACTCGCTGATACATCCGTTGGTGGTATTATTGTCGCCATCTTCGATATCGCAATAGGCCAACGTTACCGTGCCGCCGACGTCGTCGCCGTTGGCCCAGAGGATGCTGTTGGTGATCGCCATCGTGCCGATGTTCGTCACGCCCTGACCCAGGTTATTGGCCACCGTGATATTTTCGCCGAAGAGCGTGCCGCTACTGTAGATTCCATGGCCGCCTGAAGAGGCGGAATTCGATACGATCAGACAGTTGCGCAAGTAAGCGCGGGCCGTTGTGCCCACACGCAGTCCCCCGCCGTAGCCCGCATTCAAGACGCTATTGGACGACAAAATGGTTTCGCGACATAACAACACGCCGGAATCGAGGTCGATGCCGCCGCCATACGCCGTGCCGTTGGGAATGCGAATCGCGGTATTGTGCGTGACCACGCAGTTGCTGATGGTGACGGTGCTGCGCGCCAGCGAGATGCCACCGCCGAAGGGCGAAACCGTATTGGCCAGGTTATTGCTGACTATGCAGGCGGCGATCAGCACGTTTCCACAATTATCCACCAGCAATCCGCTGCCGCTGTTGGTACGGCCGCCGGTCAGGGTCAGCCCTTCGATGGTCACCTGTCCGCTATTGTTCAACAGCGTCATCACCCGGTTGGTGGACTTCGCGTTCAAGATGGTGAGACCGGATCCCGCACCCAGAATCCGGAAGCCGATGCGGCCTTGGATCAGGACGGGGAACGACTGCGGGTTCGGGGTATATTCGCCCGGTCCGATCCGGATCACCGCGCCATCGGCCATCTGGCTCACGGCCTGGGCGAGGGTTTGGAACGCCTCGTTCCAGTTGGTGCCGCTGTTGGTGTCCAGGCCGTTGGTCGCCACATAGATGTCCATCAACCCTTGCGCGGCGCCGGTTCCATTGGTGTAATGGTAGCCGATATCGACGCGGCCCGAATCGGGATCGCCGCTGGTCTGGGTGGTGTAGGCGCCCATGCCCCAGAAGGAGGCCGCGTTGGTGCCCGTGTCAATGCAAGGGCTGCCGGTTCCCAGATAGAATCCGGAAGCGAACAGCGGGTCCGAACTGATACATCCATCGAAGCCATTGCTGTCCCCGTTTTCGAGGTTGCAAAAGGCCAGGCGGACGCTATGCACGGGGGGATAGAGATCATCCACATTGCCCCAGAAGATCGAATTGGTCGCCGCGATAGTCCCGCCAGCTTGAACGATGCCCGCCACGCTATTGTAGGCCAGCGTACTACTCAAAATGTTTAAACTTCCGCCGAGTGTGTAAATCGCCCCGCCGTTGGTGTAGGCGCCGGTGTTGCCGTGGATCAGGCAGTTGCGCAATTCGGTCGCGCCCAGATTATAGAGGGCTGCGCCGAGGCCCACCTTGCCTGAAGAGGTCGACCGGTTGTTGGCCAGAACCGTGTCGATCACGCGCAGAGTTCCGGATAATACGGATAGCGCGCCGCCCTGTCCATAGCCATTGCCTCCGCCCGTGGCCAGGTTGCCGTTGAACACGCAGTTCGAGATGACGAGCGCGCTGGCCTGCGCCATCAAGCCCCCGCCGCGCGCGGCGCTGGAGTCGGCGCATTGATTGCTGGCGATCGTGCAATTCAGGATCTGCACATTCCCGCAATTATCGATATACAACCCGCCGCCGCTACCGTAACCGCTGGCGGTTCCGGTGTTGGTCTGTCCGCCCATGACGGTCAGATTCGCCAGGACGACCCGTCCGTTGTTGTTCTGGAGCGTCAGCACGCGGTTGCTGGATTGGGCGTCGATGATCGTCGCGCTTTGGCCGGACCCCAGGATTTGGAGGCCGTTCCGGCCGCTGATCGAGAGCGGGAAGGTCTCCAGCCCGACGCCCGGAGTGAAGCGGCCTTCGCCGACCGAAATCACCGATCCATCAACGGCCACGGTCAAGGCCTTGGTGAGGGTGCGGAATGCCCCGGCCCAGTTGGTACCGCTATTGGTATCCAAGCCGTTGGTCGCCACGTAGATGTTGAGCAAGCCCTGGGCTTGCCCGCCGGTATTGGTGTAATGATATCCGATATCGACGCGGCCCGAATCGGGATCGCCGCTGGTCTGGGTGGTGTACTGGTCCATGCCCCAGAAGGCCGCGGCATTTGTCCCGCCATCGATGCACAAACTGCCACCGCCCAGGAAGAAGCCGGAGGCGAAAGGCGGATCCGAACTGATACAGCCGTCGATGCCGTTACTGTCGCCGTTTTCCACGTCGCAATAGGACAGTTTGACTCCGTTGACCGGGGGATAGAGGTCATCCGTGTTACCCCACAGGATGGAATTTGTCAGGGTGATGGCGCCGGCATTTCGGACCACACAGGCGATTCCATTATAAGCCAGCGTGCTGCCGATAATCTGCAGATCCCCGCCGCCGGTTGTGATGGCGCCGCCGTTGGTGTATGAACCGGTATTGCCGCGGATCAGGCAATTGCGCAATTCGGCAGACCCGGTATTGTACAGCGCCGCGCCAAAGCCGACCTTGCCAGGCGACGTGCCGGCGTTGTTGGCAAAATCGGTGTCGATGGCCCGGAGGGTTCCTGACAGGAAAGCCACGCCGCCGCCATAGCCACTGCCATTGCCGTCGCCCATGGCTTTATTGCCGATAAAGGCGCAGTTGGTCAACGTCACGCCGCTGAGCTGGGCCATCAGGCCGCCGCCGAACGCCGTGCCGGAATCTTTGCAATTATTGCTGATCACCGAACAATCGGCCAGGATCAAATCCCCGCAGTTATCGACGTAAAAACCGGCGCCATCACCGGTATTAGGATGAGGAGCGCCGCTGTTGGTGGTGCCTCCGGTCACAGTCAGACGCTCGAACCGCATCCGGCCGTTGTTGTTGACCAGGGCCAGCACGCGCTGGGCATTCATGCCATGCAGGATGGTCGCCTCACGGTTGGTCCCTCGGATCTCCAGACCCGGCCGGTCCTCGATGATCAACGGCATGCTCTCGGATTTATTGGAATAGATCCCCGTCGCCAAATGAATGCGCGAGCCCGCGCGAGCCAGTGTCAGGGCCTTGGTCAGGGTGCGAAAGGGTTGGGTGCTGTTGGTTCCCAAGTAGCCGTCGGATCCGTTGGTGGCGACATAGATATCGGCATAGGTCAGATCGAAGCCGGCCGAATAATGATAACCGAGATCCGCCGCGCCGGCATCCGTCTCGCCGTCGATGCGGGTTGTGCGGGAGGCCAAGCCCCAATCGGCGGCGGCATTGGTGCCGGCGTTGACGCAAGGACTGCCGTCGCCCAGATAGAAACCGTATTCGAAGCGCGGGTCAGTGCTGAAACAACCATTGACTCCGTTGCTGTCGCCGTTTTCGATGTTGCAATAAGCCAGGTTGACCACGCCGCCGGTGCTGCAGATGTCGTCGGTGTTGCCCCACAGGATCGAATTGGTGAGCGACGAGAGCCCGGCGGGACTGACCAGTCCGGCGATCCGGTTATAGGCCAGGGTGCAACCGATGAGTTGGAGTTGCCCGCCGGTCGTATAGATGGCGCCGGAATTGGTGTGGGCGCCGGAATTGCCGCGAATCAGGCAATTCCGCAGTTCCATGAAAGCCCCGTTGTTGAACAGACCCACGCCGCAGGCGATTTGCGCGCTGACCGAGACGGTGGCGTTATTGGCGATGTCCGAATCGACCATCCTTAACTCGCCCGACATGAGGGCGATCCCGCCGCCATAGCCTTTCCCGCTGCCCGTGCCGGTGGAACGATTGGCGTAGAAGAGACAGTTGGAGATCGTCACCGAGCTGAGGAAGGATTGCAGTCCGCCGCCATACGCCGTGCCGGTATCGGTGCATTGATTGCTGGCGATCACACAGCCCGCAACCAGGACGTTATCGCAGTTATTGAAATATAATCCGCCGCCACTGCCCAAAGATCCGGCCGCGCTGACGCTTCCGCCCATCAGGGTCATGTCCGCCACCACGAGGCGGGAACAGTTCTGGGCGGTCAACACGCGATTGGTCGCGCTCCGGGCGTCGATGATGGTTGCGCTGCGCCCGGCGCCAAGCAGTTGCACGCCGTTTTTGCCATTGATCATCAGGGCGAAGGATTCGCGTTCAATCCCGTTCGTCGTGTAGCGCCCTTCGCCGATCCGGATGACGGATCCGTCAACGGCGACGCTCAGGGCCTTGGTGATGGTCCGGAAGGCTTGCCCCCAGTTGGTTCCCAAATTGGTATCGGCGCCATTGGTCGCCACGTAAATCTGGGCATAGGTGAGATCGGCGCCCGCCGGGTAATGATACCCCAGATCCGTCACTCCGGCATCCGTCTGTCCGTCGCTGCGCGTGGTCCTCGCGTTCAGGCTCCAATCCGCGGCATTATTCGCCCCGGCATCCACGCACAGGCTGGCCGTTCCCAGATAAAAGCCATTCTCGAACAAGGGATCCGTCTGGATACAGCCATTGTTGCCCAGATTGTCCCCGTCTTCGATCGAACTGAAGTTCAGGGAATTGGTCGCGAAACCGGTTACCACCAGATCGTCGATATTTCCCCAGACAATCGAATTGGTGATCATCACCACGCCGTTGGTCTGATAGATGCCATTGGTATAGTTGTTGGCGATGGTGCAGTTTTCAACCACGGCGGTTCCCGCCGAGAAAAAGATGCCGTGCCCGAGTTGCCCCGCGGTGTTTCCGTAAATCAGGCAGTTTCGCAGATTCAAGCGTCCCGCGGACCAGATTCCACCGCCCTGGCCGAAGGTGGTGGTGGTCCCCAGGTAACCCCGGTTATTGGCGATGACCGAGTTGTAGACGGAACAAATCCCGGAGGCGACATAGAGCCCCGACCCATAGGAACTCCCACTGCTGACCCCGGTTACCGAGTTCGCCTTGATGACGCAGTTCCGAATGGTCAACACCCCGCCCAGTTGGCCAACGCCGCCGCCATAGGCCGCGCTGCCTTCCGAGGCGCTGTTGTTGGTGATGATGCAGTCGGCCAGAACCAGGCCGAAGCAATTCGAGGCGTAAAGGCCGGACCCGCGGCTGGTGGCGCCACTGGCGGCGCTGATCGCCCCGCCGGTGAGAGTGACGCCTTCGATCGTCCCGTTGGTAACGCCGGCCGCCAGGATGACCCGGAACGCGCCGGAGGTGCGACACAGTACGGTGGGCCAGCGGGTGATGTCACGGTTGCCGGGCAAGTCCGCATTGTTGGTGGCGGCGTAGCCTCCGCGAATGACGAGTCCCACCTTGGAATTGATTGTTATCTGATTGGTCAGGTAGAAGGCGTGTCCCGCCATATAAATGGTGTCATAATTTTGCGCAAAACTTAACGCATTGGAGAGAGTGGTGTAGGCTGTGAACCAGTTGGTTCCCGCGATATTATTGCCGTTGGTGGCCACATAAATCGAAGCATTCGGCCGGCGGTGAACATAGCGGATATCGACGGCGGTGACCTCAAGAAACCAGTCGCTTCCAATTTGGAACTTGCTCGTATCCAGCTCGATGTCGTTGGTACTGATCGTGCTGGCGGAGAAATCAACCAGGTTGATGACCTGCGGCGTATTGGGGTCAAACCCGCCCGCCGTCTCTCCCAGGGAATCCAGCTTGATTTTTAATTTCCGGCCGGTAGCGGTTGGAACATAATCCAAGGGGCCAACCACCTGAACCAGGTCCCACCCGGTGCCGGAATTGCCTGCGACATTGGTGACATTCAGATCGAGAGTCATTCCTCCGTGCCAGGTCGAGCCTCCCAGGATAAGGGTGCCGATCGTATTCGTCGCGCTTCCCGGTAGGCCCGGAATCAGGGTCGAGCCGTTGGTGAAAATCACCCCGCCGTTGCCGCCGGTCAACCGGCCGATACCCGAGACGGTTGCATTGCTGGCGATCAGGACGCCACCCAGGTTCGTGTGTGTTCCCCGGAGAATCCGCCAATCCACCGTCTGGGCGCCATCGCCGATCACCAGCCGGCTGTTGGCCACGCTCGTCACATTGGATGCCGTCAGGGTGCCGCCCAGGATATTCAACTGGTTCGTGGCATTCAGGGTCAGCGTTCCCAAATTGAGCGTCGAGCCGCCCTGGTCGAGCGTCAGGAAGTTGTTGGTGCCGGTCGTCGTGCTCCCGATCGTCAGGGTGCCGTTGCGGAAATTCCATTGCGATTGGGGCCCCGTGATGATTGCGCCATTATTGGTGGCCAGATTCAGGTTGGCGATCGAGCAGGCGCCCGTCGTGTAGAGCTGGCCACCGTTGGTGATGATCAGAAAATTATTGCGGAAGGGGATCAAAGGGGTCGGACTGCTGACCAGAATGAAGGCGTTGACATTGGTGACCAAAGCGCCGTCGATCAGAACTTGACTGCCGATATTGGTGGTATTGGCGACGTTTTGGACATACGCGTAAGGCACCCGAATGCTCTTGTTGCTCATGTCCAGCAGAGAGTCAGAATCCCGGACGATCAGGCGATTCGCTCCGAAATAGCCGCCGTAATCGATGTGCCCCACATCAATCCCTGCCAAGGAATAGACCCGGCTGCCCTGGACGATAGTCAGGGTGTTCGAGACGCCCGCGTAATTAATGTTGCCGTAGTTGCATCCGATCATGTGGGCGGCGCCGCCTTGACCGGGGGTGAAACCTGCGCCCAAATAGAGGACCCCGGCATTGGAGATGGTCAGTGTGTTTTCGGCGTAGCCCCAGGCGGTGACCGGCAGATTATAGCCCATCACCAGGCCGCCCACATTGGTCAGTACCGCGCTGCCCCAAACCCCCCGGCCATCGACCGTCACCTGGTTGCTGACCCCGTTGGCCTGCTGCCCGATCACGAAGGTCTGGTTGGAAGCGTCTACCTGCGAGGCGACGCCCGAACCGCCGATGACGGACAAGCGGTTATGCGCCCCCTCGTACCCGACATAAAAAATGCCGGTTCGCGTCCGCAACAACCCCCCGTTGGTCACGGTCAATCGGTTTTCGTTGCCAAAGTAGCCCAGGCGCACGCCATTGATATTGGTCACCGACGCCCCGTCGAGGATCATCTGGTTGTTGAGGGTGGCGGGGGCCTCTGCGGCGCTCGCCGATTCTCCCACGCCCAGGCTGGCACTCCCGAGGTCCCAAATCGTTCCCGCTCCAGAAACCGCGGCTTGATTGTTCGACGAATAGCGCCCGATGGTCGAGGCCGTCGTGCTGTACAGACGCGCCTGGCCTGTCAGCGTCATTTCATTGAATCCGCTGCCGACGTTGGTGCCCACCAGAATGCCGGCGAAATTCGTCGCAATCGCGCCGCCGTCCACCCCGCCGCCGTCGATGACCAGGACGTTAGAGCGGCTGGCGCTGCCGAACACCAGCGTTCGGGCGCCATTATTCCAAATGGGGGGCGTTGCACCCCCGGTCATTTCGATGCGATTGGTTCCGCCCGATACGATGACCGGGTTGACTGAATTGCTCAGGATCCCCCCCTGCGCAAATTGCAGGGTATACTGACTGCCGGTGATCGTGACCCCCTGCGCGAGCACCGGGCTGTCCAGCGTGACCACCGAAACGCCTCCGATGGCGCCGAAGAAGGCTGAATTACCGTTCGTCCAGGGCGCCGGTTGAGTGAGGCCGGTCAATCCGGACCAGTTCGTCGCGGTGGCATTGGTACTCCAAACGCCATTACCCGGTTGAAATCCCGCATTCGTCGCCGAATCCCAATATTGATTCGCCGCCTGCATTTCCGTTAGGACAAAGAAAAAAAGCAACAGGCCCACTTTAAAAAGTCTCATTGATAATAAACCTTTCCGTTGAGGCTACGAATGATACGACCCGCAAAATCACTTCGGATGAAGAGAGCAAACACAACGAATTAATTATCGCAAAATAATTCCCCAAAACCAAGGTTAATTCGGCCATTTATCGACCCATTTAACGATTTTACGATTACGGGCACACCAACGGGTTTGCGGGAATTCCGCCGTTTGTAGGGCCTTCGCTCGTCGAAGGCCGTCTTGGAACAGGCGCGCCGACAAGCGGCGGCCCTACAGGTTTGCGCAGGTATGCAACATAACCTGAGACACATAAACTGAGATGCGCCCCGCAGGCTTTGTTGTGGTCTATCCCCGCAGGGAGGTGTATAATAGGAGCCACATAAAACCCCGAATTGAAACCCTCAGGGGGCATGATGGAAAACAATAGAACCGCAAATCGTGTCGGTTCCGCGCTCCAAAAAGGTTGGATAGTGGGTCTTGGCTTCCTGTTGTTGATGCACCCCGACACATGGGCCGTACCCGCATGCCCCGAACCCGCCCTGATCCGACAGCCGGCGGGCCCGACTATTCGGGTCCACCTGAAGGGTGACGAATTCCTCCATTGGAATGAAGATGATGCGGGTTATTCGATTCTCCCCGACCGAAAGACCGGCAATTGGGTCTATGCCGTGAAGGACCCCACCGGCCGGCTGTTGCCCGGGGCTTCGGTGGTCGGGCGCGATAATCCGGATCAATTAGGCATCCCCCGCCGTTTATTGCCGGATGGAGCCGTGGCCCAGAGTTTGATCAAACGGAATGATCGGCAAGCTAGTTCGTCAACCGCGATTTCGTCAACCGCGATTTCGGTAACAGCCGATGGTCCCCAGCTTCTGCCCCGAACCGGCACGATGAAAAATCTGGTATTGCTCGTCGAATTCTCCGACAAGCCGCATGTTTACACCAAAGCCCAATATGAAGCGCTTTTCAATACAATTGGATACGCCGTGGATGGTGCGATGGGCTCGGTCAAAGATTATTACAATGAAGTCTCCTACAACGCGCTGAATGTCGATTCGGTGGTGGTGGATTGGATCACCCTGGATAATGGCTATGCCTATTATGGGGCCAATGACGCGTACGGAGATGATCTCCGGCCCCGCGAGATGGTTGCGGAAGCCCTGGCCAAGCTGGAGGCGCGCGGCTTTGATTTTTCAACCTTGGACGCGGATAACGACGGCCAGGTGGATGGCTTGACCGTCATCCATTCAAGCGGAGGAGAGGAGTATAGCGGGAATGATACCGGCTATATCTGGTCCCACCAGTGGCAAATGATTAGCACGGTGACCTATGACGGCAAAAGTATGAGCACCTATCATACCGAGCCGGAGCGGCGGGGCTGGGATAGTAGTCCCAGCAGTCAGGGGATCACCCGCATTGGCGTCATTTGTCACGAAAACGGACACTTTCTCGGCCTGCCGGATTTGTACGATTATGGCGGCGACAGCGAAGGCGCCGGCGATTTTTGCCTGATGGCGGGCGGCAGTTGGAATGGCACTTACGGAACGCAACCCGCGCATATGAGCGCCTGGTGCAAGGCGTTCCTGTCGTGGTTGACGCCCGTGTCGGTTACCGGCTCGGGCATCTATTCGGCCCTGCGGGTTGAGGATAATCCGTCGGTGTTCCGATTGGGCGGGGGGTTCCCGTCCACCCAATATTTCCTGATTGAGAATCGGCAGGGGTACGGTTTCGATGCCAGTCTCCCCGGTAGCACAAGGGGACTCTTGATCTGGCATGTCGATGAAACCCAGGCCAACAACAACGACCAGACCCACTACAAGGTCGATCTGGAAGAAGCCAGCGGCACTCAGCATCTTGAATTGAACACCAATGAGGGGGATGACGCCGACTATTTTCGAACCGGAACCCTGACGACCTTTGCTTCCAATACCGTGCCGAACAACCGGAGTTATAGCGGGATTCCGCTGGGGCAAGACATTACGGCGGTTTCTGCATCGGCGGCAACCATGACCTTTACGGTGGATGTGCTTCCAACCGTGACTTTAAGCCTGTCGGGCAGTCCGATGGCCGAGGCCGGTGGTGAGGCGACGGTGACGGCGACTTTGTCGACTCTGTCGGGACAGCCGGTGACGGTGATTCTGCCGTTCTCCGGAACGGCGACATGGCCCGGCGACTACACGCGGTCGGATTCGAGCATCACGATTCCGGCCGGAAGTCTGACCGGGACGACCACTTTGACGGCGGTGCAGGACACGCTTGATGAGGTCAACGAGACGGTGATCGTGGATATCAGCTCGGTGGTGAATGGGATGGAAAACGGGACCCAACAGGTGACGGCAACGATCTCGGATGACGATTCTCCGCCCACCGTGACTTTAAGTTTAACGGGCAGTCCGATGGACGAGGCCAGTGGCGAAGCGACGGTGACGGCGACTTTGTCGACTCTGTCGGGGCAGTCGGTGACGGTGAATCTATCCTTTTCGGGAACAGCGACATTGACGAGCGATTACACCCGTTCGGGAACCAGTATTACGATTCTGCCGGGGATTCTGAGCGGGTCGAGGACAATGACGGCGGTGCAAGACACGCGTGATGAAACCAATGAGACGGTGATCGTGGATATCAGCTCGGTGGTGAATGGGACGGAAAACGGGACCCAACGGGTGACGGCAACGATCACGGATGACGATCCTCCACCCACCGTGACCTTAAGTTTGACCGGCAGTCCGATGGCCGAGACGGGAGGCGTGGCGACGATAACGGCGACGCTGTCGGCGCTGTCGGCGCAGTCGGTGACGGTGAACCTGGCGTTTTCGGGAACAGCGACGTTGACGAGCGATTATACCCGTTCGGGCACGAGCATCCTGATTTCCGCCGGGAGTTGGACCGGGTCGAGGATCTTGACGGCGGTGCAGGACACTCGCGATGAGATTAATGAGACGGTGATCGTGGATATCAGCTCGGTGGTGAATGGGACGGAAAACGGCACCCAGCAGGTGATCGCAAGTATCGCTGATGACGACAAATCCGATCCCGTCGTGACTACCTGGCCAACGGCCAGCGCGATCATCTACGGCCAAACTCTGGCCGCCTCGTCATTGAGCGGTGGGTTGGCCACCCCGGCGGGTGCCTTCGCTTTTGCGTCGCCTTCGACAGCGCCCACGGCAGGCGTGTATGGCGCATCGGTAATTTTTACGCCGTTCGACACGCTCAACTATAATAATACCAGCGGCACGGTCAATGTGATGGTGGCACGAGCCACGCCATCCGTGGTGATGTCGCCGACCGCTAGTGGGATCGTGTACGGCCAGACCTTGGCCGACTCGGTTTTGAGCGGCGGCACGGGTTCTGTTGCAGGCGCATTCACCTTCACGTCTCCCACGACAGCTCCGACGGCGGGAGTGCACAGCGCGGCGTTGACCTTCACGCCAACTGATACGGCGAACTACGAGATGATTGCGGCCGGAAGCGTGGATGTGGTCGTGGCGCGGGCGACGCCATCTGTTGTGACGTTACCGACGGCGAGCGGGATCGTGTACGGTCAGACTTTGGCGGACTCGGTTTTGAGCGGCGGCGCGGGATCGGTGGCTGGCGCGTTCACCTTCACGACGCCGGCCACGGCCCCCACGGCGGGCGTCTACAGCGCGGCGCTGATCTTTACGCCAACTGATACGGCGAACTACGAAACGATTTCGGCCGGAAGCATCGACGTTTTGGTGGGCCGGGCGACGCCATCTGTTGTGACACTGCCGA
>CAZCDO010000111.1:0-12944 GCA_964497135.1 uncultured Verrucomicrobiota bacterium | reverse complement strand
AAAATTGGCCATCCTTGAGAATCAGCAGGTGCGCATTGAAAATCATCGAAACGGTATCGGTCAACTTTTCCGCGAGTTGGGACTGAAGTTTTTCGATTTGTTCGGCGGTTTGGCGGAGG
Organism: uncultured Verrucomicrobiota bacterium; assembly: GCA_964497135.1. GTDB lineage: Bacteria > Verrucomicrobiota > Kiritimatiellia > CAIKKV01 > CAIJXV01 > CAIJXV01. The sequence continues at coordinate 12,825 of CAZCDO010000111.1, read as the reverse complement.
GCGCGATCGAAATCGGCCCGAGTATACGACGGAGTCCCTTCCGGCGGGGGGGCCATCCAGTCATCGGCCGCAAAATTCAGCACATGCAATATGCCGGCGGCAATACCTTCCGAGGCGGGCTTGCACTTGATAAAACGCGTCGGGGGATCGGCGGGGGATTTGTTGTCCAACGGCACGGGGGAACTGTCATTTTGGTGATGGAGCGTGATCAACAGGCGGGCATTTTCGATGGCCATTGCCAGTTGGGAGGCGATCAGGCGAAGGGTTTTGACATCCTCAAGGTTGAAAAAGCCGGCCTTGCGGTGTTGGAGGACCAGGACGCCGATCCGGGCCAACCCCTTGGTGATCGGGATCGCGGCGAAGGCTTTGAAGGATTCGTCGTCCACCTTGGGAATGAATTTGAAATGGCGGTTGGTGGCGGCGTTGATTTCCAGGATGGCGCGTAATTCCTTGAGCGCGGCACCGGTAATGCCTTCCCCGAGTTGCAGGCGGACGGTGCCGATCGCTTCGGGAGGCAGACCCCGGCTGGCGCGGAGAACGACTTCCTGATGGATTTCGTCGAACAGGTAGATGGAACAGATGTCGGCCGAAAGATAATCGGAAATGCGGCCGGCAACCGCGGACAGGAAAGCGTCAAGGGGTTGGCTTTTGTCGAATGAATCGAGCAACTCCCCAATACCGTAAATCAATTCGAAATTATTTTTGTCCCGATCCATAGGATCCCTTGGGGAAACCGAATTCCGCGAGTCTGAATTATATCGGTTGCCGGGCAATTCACAAGTTATTTAAGACTGAAAAATAGTATCGTCAAAACCTCCCAAATCGGCATAATGCTTTTTTCGACGAAGTTCGGCGTCCTGGAGGAGGTTCGCAGTATGAATAACAAATGGAGCGTGGGATGGATCGTTGGGTTGGCGGCCTGGGTTCCGGTCTGGGGGGCGGAGGAACTGCCGGTGTTAAGTGCGGAGGTGAGTCTGCCGGTTCGTTCGGCCTATGTCTGGCGGGGTCAGGTCATCAACGACGAGGCGGTGTTCCAGCCTGAGTTATCCGTGGAGAAATACGGGGTGGGATTGGGCCTCTGGCTGAACGACAACCTGACCGACAACGTCGGGGAAGCCGGTGATGTTGACGAGGCTGATTGGACGGTGTATTACACCCGCGATTGTGGGCCGGTGAATGCAACCGTCGGGATGACAGAATATGCCTATCCCCATCAATCCGAACCCCTGCTGATCGATCCGGAAATCGGCGTGATCTCCGGCGGCGGCTCCGTTCCGTCGACGCGGGAAGTTTTTGTCGAGCTGACGGCGGCGGAGTCGATCGAATGGGTTTGCGTGCCGGTGTTGTCCTTGAATTACGATTTTGGCCAAGTGGACGGGTTGTATGGGAGTCTCGGGGTGAACACGGCCATCGATTTGCCCGGCGAGGGGGTCAGTCTGGAGATGGCCGCGAGTCTGGGGTTGGGTTTCGCGGACTACAATGCCTATTATTTCGGAGTGGATACCACCGCGCTCAACGACCTGACCGCCGGAGTGGCGGCGCCCATCCAGTTAACGGAGGAGATCGTGCTGAAGCCCGGGATCGAATACACGGTACTGGTGGACGACGAGATCCGCGATGCCGCCGATGAGGAGTACGGGCACTGCGAAACGTGGGTGTTCGCGCTGGCCTTGGAAGGATCCTTTTGACCGTCCCCCGAAACAAGATTTTACAGCGAGGATGAACGTATGAAATCCGGCCGACGCTTATTGTTGACCGACGAGGCGATTGCCCAGGCCGCATTGGATGCGGGAATCGGAGGGGCTTATGCCTATCCGGGGACACCCTCGACGGAAATTCTCGAATATATTCAACAGGCACCCGAAGCCGCCGAGCGCGGGGTTCACCGGCAATGGAGCGTCAACGAAAAGACCGCGTTCGAGGAGGGGCTGGGCCTCTCCTATGCCGGGCGCCGGGCCCTCGTGGCCATGAAACACGTGGGCCTGAATGTTGCGGCGGATCCCTTCGTGAATGCGGCGATCACCGGGGTCAATGGCGGATTGGTTCTGGTGGTGGCGGATGATCCCTCGATGCATTCCAGTCAGAACGAGCAGGACAGCCGGTTTTACGCCGGATTTGCCGGAATTCCCCTGTTGGAGCCCGCCACCCAGCAGGAGGCCTATGAAATGACCCGGGTCGCCTTCGATTGGTCCGAACAATGGAAAATTCCGATCCTGATCCGGATTGTCACCCGCCTGGCGCATTCGCGGGCCGATGTCCAGACCGCCCCGCCCATTGAACCCGCGCGGCGCGAGCCCCCTCAAGACCCCCGTCAGTTTGTCTTGTTGCCGGCCAATGCCCGCCGGAATTACGAGCGTTTGCTGGATCAGCAGGCGGTGTTTCAAGCGCATGCCGAGGAGTCGCCCTATACGATTCGGACGGGTGGAACGCGACGGGACCAGGGTGTGATCGCGGCGGGGATTGCTTACAATTACCTGATGGAGGCTTTCGCCGACACCGGTGACTGTCCCTGGCCGATACTGGCGATTCGGGAGTATCCCCTGCCGGCGGCTGCGATCGCCCGCCTGGCTGCGGAGGTTGATTCCCTGTTGATTCTCGAGGAAGGCGCTCCTCTGATCGAAAGCCGTCTGCGGGGGCTGTTGCCCGGCGGAAAGCCCATCCGCGGCCGGATGGATGGCACTTTGCCACGGTCGGGAGAATTGACGCCCGATCTGGTGGCCAACGCCTTGGGGGTGGACCGGCCTGCGCTGGCGGCCCTGTCGGCGGTTGTTCGTCCGCGTCCCCCGATGCTCTGTGCCGGATGTCCACATGCCGACACATACCGGTTTCTCAAGGCGTTCATGGCCGAACACCCCTCCGGCCGGGTCTTTGCCGACATCGGCTGTTACACCCTCGGGGCCTTGCCGCCGTTCGAGGCGATCGGCAGTTGCGTGGACATGGGCGCCTCGATTACGATGGCGAAAGGCGCGGCGGATGCCGGATTACATCCCTCGATTGCCGTGATTGGCGACTCGACCTTCACCCATTCCGGGATGACCGGGTTGCTGGACGCCGTTATGGAAAACACATCGATGACCGTGCTGATTCTGGACAACGAAACCACCGGGATGACCGGGTGCCAGACGTCGCCGGCGACCGGACGGCTGGAGCGGATCATTGCGGGCCTAGGGGTCGATGCGGCCCATTTGCGCGTTTTGGTCCCCCTGCCCAAAAACCATGAAAAAAACCTGCAGATTCTGAGCGAGGAGGCGGCTTATCCGGGAATTTCCGTAATCATCGCCCGGCGGGTTTGTTTGCAGGCCAAGCCCAAAGGATAAAACCATGCATTACGATCTGATTATTGCCGGAGTGGGGGGGCAGGGAATTTTATCGATCGCCACGGTGATCGGCCGTGCGGCCGTGCATCAGGGCCTGCATCTCAAGCAGTCCGAAGTTCATGGGATGGCCCAGCGGGGGGGGGCGGTCTCTTCTCATTTTCGGCTTTCCGACCGGACTATTTTTTCCGACCTGATTCCATTGGCCAGTTCGGATTTGATTCTGTCGATGGAACCGATGGAGGCCTTGCGCTACCGGCCCTGGTTGAAGCCGGAGGGTTGGCTGGTCACTAATTCGGTGCCGATTCAGTCGATTGCCGATTATCCGGATCCGGTCCGTTTGCAGGAGGCTTTGGCCGAGATGGCGCACCGGATTGTGGTCGATGGGGTGGGATTGGCCCGTGCGGAAAAATCCCCCCGTTCGGTCAATATGGCCATTTTGGGCGCCGCTTCGCCCTGCATGCCGTTTGCCGAGGCAGTGTGGGAAGAGGCGATCCGGTCGCAATTTCAGCGGAAGGGCGACGAGGTGGTCGAGGCCAATATCCGGGTTTTTCAGGCGGGGCGGAATGAAGCGACGCGGTGTGCCGATTTGCTGAAAAAGACATGATCGTCGATTTTCATACGCATGCATTCCCGGATTCAATCGCCGACCGGGCCATGACCCAACTCCAGCATGAGGGAAAGATCACGGCGGCTTTGGATGGGCATGTCTCCAGCCTGCTGAAATCGATGGATGCCTGCGGCATTGAGCGCGCAGTGGTGGTGTCGATTGCCACCAAGCCCGACCAATTTGCCTCGATCCTGCGCTGGTCCGGTGCGATCCGGACCGAGCGGCTGATCCCTTTTCCCTCGATCCACCCGGCGGATCCCCAGGCCCTGGCGCATATCGACGAGATTGCCCGGGCCGGATTCAAAGGCATCAAGCTGCATCCCTATTATCAGGATTTTGTCGTGGATGATCCGGCGTTGGATCCGATTTGCCGTCGGATTTCCGAGCGGGGTTTGCTGTTGCTGGTCCACACCGGTTTCGACTTCGCTTTTCCGCGGCGTCGGATCGCCGATCCCATCCGGATTCGGCGGGTGGTGGATCGGCATCCCGATTTAAAATTCATAGCCACTCATCTGGGCGCCTGGGCGGATTGGAGTGAAACGCGGCAATGGTTGATCGGGCGGCCGATTTATTTGGAGCTTTCGTTTTCCCTGCAATACATGACGCCGGAATTGGGCCGGGCTCTTTTGACCGAGCATCCGGCCGATTATTTGCTTTTTGGAACCGACTCGCCCTGGGTCGGGCAGGCGGAGACCCTGGCCCACGTCAGGGCCTTACACTTGCCCCCCGAGCGGGAGGCCGCCCTGTTGGGCGGGAATGCCCTGCGGTTGCTTTGATTTACGTGTGGCGACCACTATTTCGCCGAAAGCCGGACAAGGAAAGCGGCTGGGGAGCAGATGTGAATCAGTCCAACGGTTTTCGAGGGGCGTGATTGATGTTTCCCGGTACGATTGGGCACCGGGATAAATCCCTTGAAAGAATTATATCAATGGCATATATTAGCCATTGAAATATTAAAATCGGGAGAGCGATATGGTGCCGACAGTGACCGGCAAGAATCAGGTGACGCTTCCCGCGACGTGGTTGCTGAACTGGGCTTGGAAAGAGGTGCCCGGCTCGAATGGTCGGTGGACAAGAAGCATGGTCGCCTGATCGGAAAGATCCAGCCCAGCCGGGCGCAGGCATTGGCCCGTCTCAGGGAGATTGGCCGAAAGCGCCCAACGACAGGGAGTGATCTGGGTTCATCGGGATGTACCTCTGGCCGCGATGTCCGTCAGTCTGTTGCGCCATATCACCCTGCCGGGTTTGCCTCCCATGGATCGCGCCAGTGCTCGGGAAAAAGCCACAAGCTATGGCATTCGCAAACGGAAGCGCAAGGGCTGAGAACGCGTAAATATTGAAATCGAGTAGGCCAAAACTGCATCCGAGAATGCCTGGTTGATTAAATGAACGGTATTTCCGTCCTTTCGCGGGCTCCCATTGAACGCGGAAATTTTCACGTTGCCTCCACATCCCTTTTGGGCGCCGTAACAGCCGGCAATCGATCTGGGAGTTCGCGATTCCAGTTCGAGAAAATAATTTATACGGCGGTCAAAAAACTGATCACCATTGAACCCCGCCACAAATCTCAAGCCAAATACTAATGCTTTTCCTCTCCGATAAACTCCAGAAGCGTCTTGTCGGGAATCTGTGGGTCAAGCGAAATAATCTCTAAATCCTTAATCAGAAACGTCCCGCTATCGACGGGCATTGTTCCAAAGCATGAAAGGCAGCAATTGGGAGAGGAAACCGATTGTGCATCAAAACTAATAATGACAGGGGTAACCATGCCCTCTTTAACGACAACTTGTAATTTCTTTTGCCACCGGACATGCCCCTGAATGACATCATCGTAAAACAGGAAAGAATTGGTTCCCACAGGACAGATAAAAAGGTGTGTTGCCCGATTGTCCCAGTATTTTATAGGATTAAAGAATCCGTTTTTTCTACCCCATCGAACGGCGACATCCCCGGTGGGGTCAAAATACTGAATGCCGGAATTAATTTCTTTAAGCTTTCCCTTTGAATTGTAAAAAACATGAACATATCCCTTTTGGCTGTTGAGGGGTGCAAGGTCAACCGAATCTGCCATAAAACTGCATTGTCGAGCAAAAGGAGCCGGATAGAAGAGATCGTCATTGACCTTTTGTTGGGTTGAATCTGAAAGTAACTTGTCATAATCGGATACCGGCAAAGGCGATTGAATAGTCAGCGTGGCGTCATAGCGAATCAAGTCACTGGATCGAATGGTCTCTTGGAAGCCATATCCGGGTTGGGAGGGCAAGTAATTTCTTGAAAGTCTATTGAACGTAAGGACAACCGGCGTGACCATATTATTGCTTACGACAACATCAACCCGCTTAACCAGCGAGCTATTCTTAATGAAGAAAGTGTTGGTGCCGGGTAAACACGCGACCCGTCGGTGTTGGGTTCCATCCCAAGACCCGGTATTGCCCACGTCGATCTCTTTTCCGTTCACCAGGTGGGTTATGGGTATTAATGCCATCCAGTGCTTATTATTGCTGTACAATTCAACATATCCCTTTTCCTGGCCCTTGGGAATATTGTCTGTCAGCAAAACTGTCGCACAGCCATTGCCGAACAAAACGCCTATGAGCAAGAATAACTTCAACACACCTTTTGAATTCATCAAGCTCTCCGGTGAAGGTTTTGCCAGATTCTAAACACAAAGTGAGTCTAGTCCCGCCGCTTTTCGGTGTCCAGAGGTTTAAATTATTAAGCGGAAGACGAATGGGCCGGAAGCAGAAACCGAAAAAAGTTGCCACCGATAACGTGTTCAGTACTATCAACAGTATCAGCGGCAACAGAACGTTGAAAGCCTCAACCAGATGGGGACACAGGTGTACGTCATGCCGCTCCTTGCCGACCGCCTGTAAGCGTATTCGCAACGGCTTCCAGGTCATCCGGTCTGCCATAGGGGGCCTGACAGTTATTTTTCCGTTGGAAAGGGCGTGAGATTGTCTGATTCCGGCATGAGCCTGACCATTTGGCCTTCACCCATCCGAACGTCGATACTTGCGATGTCACCGCGATTCGACTTCCAGGTGATTCGCATAAGCCGCCAGTCCTCGCGATTGTTCCCCACTGCAACCCTGAGAAACCGGATACGTTCAAGATCCTCCCCCCGGTTAAGTTGGCCGATGACCGCATCCTGTAGTGCTTCTGCCATGGGGGGCTTCGAATTCGAGAGGGATACCAGCGTGGCCAGGCGGACAATCTCGCCAGGGAGGGCGCGACCGGATATAATTTTTTCCGCCCATACCGGTGCTATCACGCGGCAGGGGGTTGTTGTGTGGGCAAACTTGAGGTGCTGAATGAGAAAGTCCGATACATACCTGATGACGGGGCTGGCGGATGGCTCTTCTTTTGCGATTTGATAGGTCGCCGACATGGATGCAAAGGTGATCGGGGAACCATTTACCGCGGGCTGCGATAGCATAACCGTTCCAATAGGCTCATCCTCTTTCACGGTCGTCGTTATTTCCGCAATAGTCTCGCTGGCAAGCGCGGCGCTTGATGCTGCGGGGCGGGGTATTGGCGGCGTCTCCTTCGCCTGCCTTGAACAGCCCAAAGCAACCAGCACCATCATTGCGCAAAGAAAGCTCACCCGTTCGTAGATTCTCATGGTGTTTCCTTGCGTTGTCCGTTCAATTCGAATAACCGATTGCGAAGCAAACCCTGCACTCTACTCCCATCCGAGCGGGGCTGTCCAGCCTTTCAGCGGCAACCCAGCCCTTCAGAAAATACAAATTGTCGCACCTCGGACACCCTTCGCAGCCGTTGAGTGGCTCGGTGAGCCATTCTTTCGTACCCGATCAGGCCGTGCTCGTTCCCGTTCCGGCCCCTTTTCCGCAGATCTGCGAATGAAAGACAGGACTGGCATCGCGCCGGGGTTTCCGGTATGATGCGCGCCGATATTGACTGGGATCGATGAGTCCCGGCGAGGAGAATCCATGAGTGTACGTGTTCGTTTTGCGCCCAGTCCGACCGGGAATGTGCATATCGGCAACATCCGCGCGGCGATTTTTAACTGGTTATTTGCCCGGCATGCCGGCGGCCATTTTTTGCTGAGGATTGAAGACACCGACCGGGAACGGTCGACCCCCGAGGCGGTCCAGGCGGTGTTGGACGCGCTGAGCTGGCTGGATCTGAATTTCGATGAGCCGCCCCTGTATCAATCGACCCAGAAGCATGTGCATTTGCAGGCGGCTGAAAAGCTGGTGGAGCAGGGGTTGGCCTACAAGGAAGACAAGGGCGGGAAGGGACAGGGAGAGTGCATCCTGTTCCGCATGCCCGGCACCGACATGGCGTTTCACGATGACATCAAGGGGGACTTGCGGAAGGAAGCCAAGGACTTGAAGGATTTCGTGATCGTGCGGTCCGACGGAAACCCGGTCTTTCACTTGGGGAATGTGGTGGATGACATCACTCAGGGGATCACCCATATCATTCGCGGGGATGACCATGTCGAGAATACCTTCCGCCACGTGGCTCTATTCCAGGCCCTGGGAGCGACGGTGCCGCACTATGCGCATCTGCCGATGATCGTCAATGCCCAGGGCAAGCCCTATTCCAAGCGGGATGGCGCGGCCTATATCGGCGATTTCCGCGAGAAAGGATTTCATCCCGGCGCGCTCTTCAATTATCTGTCGCTGTTGGGCTGGTCGCCGGGGGAGGATCGGGAGAAGATGACCCGCGCCCAGGCGGTGGAGTGGTTCACGCTGGACCGGGTCAAGAGCGGACCGGCCCAGATGGACCTGAAGAAGCTGACCCATTTGAACCAGCAATACCTGGCCGAAATGGCGCCGGGTGCGTTTTTTGAGACGATTGCCCCGATCCTGAAGCGGACATCCTGGGGTGCCAAAGCCGACCCGGCCTATACCCGCCAGGTGAGCGCGCTGATGCAATCCCGGGCGCAGACTTTTTCCGCGGCCGAGAATTGGAGATATTTCTTTGTCGAATTCCCGGACTACGACGAAAAAGCGGTTGCGGCCCATGTGACCAAAGAGGGGATTCCGGCCTTGTTGCGCGCCCTGCGCAGTGTGCTGGCCTCGGTTGAATTTAACGCCGATGAACTGCACAAGACGGTGCGCGGGGTGGAAGCCACGGGCGGCCTGTCGGAAGGCAAATTGAACCAGCCGCTCCGGGTGGCGCTCACCGGAACCTCAATCGGGGCCGGGATTTTCGAGACGATGCTGTTGTTGGGCCGCGACCGGTCGCTGGCCCGGTTGGATCTGGCATTAAACCGTTTTTGCGCCGGGTAAATCCGGCCCGCGCCCGCCGGCTGCGGGCCCCTACGAGACGTTCCATGACCACAACCGAGACTCCCGAAGCCCCCGCGGATTTCATCCGCGACCTGATCGTTGAACATAATCAAACCGGCCGTTTTGGCGGGCGGGTGGTGACTCGATTCCCACCCGAGCCGAACGGTTACCTGCACATCGGGCACGCCAAATCGATCTGCCTGAACTTCGGCATAGCCGCGGATTTCAACGGCCGGTGTCATCTGCGGTTCGACGACACCAACCCGGAGAAGGAAGAACAGGAATATGTCGACTCGATCATCGATGCCGTGCGCTGGCTCGGGTTCGATTGGGGTTCGCATCTCTATTACGCCTCGGACTATTACGGGCGGATTTACGACTGCGCCCTGGAATTGATCAAGCGGGGCAAGGCCTACGTCTGTTCCCTGTCGATGGAGGAATTCAAGGAGTACCGGGGCGTGCCCTCGCGCCCCGGGCGTGAAAGCCCTTCGCGCAACCGGCCGCCGGAGGAGAGCCTGGACCTGTTCACGCGGATGCAGGCGGGCGAGTTCGCGGAAGGCCAATATGTGTTGCGCGCCAAGATCGATATGGCCTCGCCGAATGTCCACCTGCGCGACCCGGTGATTTACCGGATCAAGAAGGAGGCGCATCACCGGACCGGGACGCAGTGGCGCGTCTACCCGATGTATGATTTTGCCCATGGCATTTCCGATTCCATCGAGGAAATCACGCATTCCATTTGCACGCTCGAATTTGAGGTTCACCGTCCCCTCTATGATTGGCTGCTTGATGCGCTGGAGATGTATCGGCCCCAGCAGATCGAGTTCGCCCGGCTGAATCTCACCTATACCGTTCTCAGCAAGCGCAAGCTGTTGGAGTTGGTGCGCGACGGGCATGTCGCCGGCTGGGATGATCCACGCCTGCCGACCCTGGCCGGACTGCGCCGGCGGGGATATACGCCTTCGGCCATCCGTCATTTCTGCAAACGGATCGGGGTGACCAAGTTCGATGGTTATACCGATGTCGCCTTGCTCGAATTCTGCATCCGGGAGGAATTGAACCGGGAGGCAATGCGCGCGATGGCTGTTCTGGATCCCGTCCGGCTGGTGATCGAAAATTACCCGGACGGGCAGGAGGAGACTTTCGAGGCGGTGAACAATCCGGAGAATCCGGACCAGGGGACGCATCGCACCCCCTTTTCGAAGGTGGTTTACGTGGAGCGGGAGGATTTTCAGGCGGAACCGGCGGCGAAATTTTTCCGGCTGGCCCCGGGCCGCGAGGTGCGCCTGCGCTATGCCTATATCGTCAAGTGCACCGGCTTTACCCGCGACGAGGCCACGGGGAACATCACCGAGATCCGCTGTTCTTACGATCCCGCCACCCGCGGCGGAAATACGCCGGATGGGCGGAAGATCAAGGGGACGATCCATTGGGTTTCCGCCGCGCACGCCAAGGCGTGCGAGGTGCGGTTATATGACCGGCTGTTCACCCAGGAGCGGCCCGAGGATTTGCCGGACGGGTTGGATTTCAAGGTCAATCTGAACCCGGCGGCCCTGGAGGTTGTCAAAGCCCAAGTGGAGCCGGAATTGGTCCAATTGGCGGGTGAGGCGCGGATTCAATTCGAGCGCAAAGGCTACTTTTACGTCGATCCAGTCGATTCCCGGCCGGGGTCCCCGGTATTCAATCGGATCGTCACCCTGCGCGATTCATTTGCGAAAAACTTATGACAGAAGACACGCCAAACAGGTTGCCCCGAATCGCGATTGTCGGGCGGCCGAATGTCGGTAAATCGGCGATTTTCAACCGATTGGTCGGGCAACGGATTGCGATCGTGCATGAAGAGTCGGGAGTGACGCGGGACCGCCTGACGGCGGTTGCGAAATGGGAAGGCGGGCTGGTGGAATTGACGGATACCGGCGGCGTGGCGCCGGCGGTGGGGACTCCGCCGGAGCGCCAAATCCAAGCCGCCGTGACGGCCCAGGTGCGGCAGGCCTTGGCGGAGGCGGATCTGGTTTTCTGGGTGGTGGATGTCACCGATGGGCCCGCGCCGTTGGATGATGCGTTCAAGGATCTCTTGCGGCCGTTGGCGATTCCGGTGTTGGTGCTGGCCAATAAATGCGACACGGCGGCGCGGGACAACGACACCCCGGTTTTCGAGCGGTTTGGATTTCCCGTGTTTCCGGTGGCGGCCTTGCACAACCTGGGTTTCGACGAGGTGGAGGATGCGGTTTGGCGGTTGATTCCGGCTTCGCCCGGCGCAATCCCGGCGCCGCTTCCGGCGTTGAAGATCGCCGTGGTCGGGCGGCCGAATGTCGGCAAATCTTCATTGATCAACCGCTTGATTCGTGACGAACGGATGATCGTGGCCGACCAGCCGGGCACCACCCGGGACAGCATCGATTTGCCTTTTACGCTGGGCGAGGGGGAGAAGGCGAAGGCGTGTATCCTGATCGATACCGCCGGCATGCGCGCGATGCGCCGGATCGACTCGGCGGTTGAGCGATACAGTCTTTTTCGCGCCCAGGCGGGGATCGAACGGGCGGATATCTGCCTGTTGATCATCGATGGGGTGCAGGGGCCCACGGCCCACGATAAAAAGGTGGCCGACGCGATTCTGACGGCGCGAAAAGGGTGTGTGGTGGTCGTGAATAAGTGGGATCGTCTGAGCGGGGTTTCGTCCACGAAGGAATATGGCGAAGCCCTTGGGCGGGTCCTGCCGTTTCTGAGTTTCGCGCCCGTCGTGTATGTGTCGGCGACCACCGGCTGGAACTTGCAACGGTTGCCGGAAGCGATTTTGAGGGTGGTCGAAGGGGTCCGGCAAACCCTGCCAACCGGTCCCTTGAACCGGTGTTTGTTGGACGCTTATACCCGCACCGCGCCGCCCTCCGTCTCCGGGAAGCGGATCAAGCTGTATTACGCGGCCCAAGTGGGGGTTCAGCCCCAACGAATCATCCTGTTTGTAAACGATCCAGCCCGCCTCACATCGGCCTATACCTCCTATTTGACGGCGGCCTTGCGGCGCCAGTTCGGGTTGGTGGGAGCACCGATTCTATTGCTTCCCAAAGCGCGCAAACATTCAAAGGTCTATGCCGGCCAGAGACACACATAAGACAGTTTTGTAAGTGTTTGTAGTTTAGTTTGTTGCAACTATTTTGCGCAGCAATATTAAAAAACTTTAAAATTAAGATTAATTTTTCTTGTAACCACTACCCATTGGGCCTAATAGTACGGACCTGTTGCTGCGAGTAGCATATATGGTGTTACCCCCCCGGCATTATTTTAGGAAATTTCAATGATCAAAGAGGAGATGGAAATGGTTGATTCACGCACTCCGGCATCAGTTCCCGAGCAGCCCGAGACCCCCCAGCGCAACGTTCGAGGCCCGGTTGGTCGCGCGACCCGTAAAACGGGAACCGAACGGCTTCCGAGCACTCAGCGCGGTTTAACGTTTGCCAGTCTGTTGACCCCTCCCGAATCGAAAACGCCGTTTGACCACATCGAATGGGAATTTCGCAAGGCCTCGATCACCGATGACAAAGGCAAGGTGATTTTTGTTCAGGATAATGTCGAGGTGCCCAAATTCTGGTCGATGCTGGCCACGAACATCGTTGCGTCCAAATATTTTTATGGCGGGATG